>NZ_JAMYUI010000008.1:0-247642 GCF_040322895.1 Mesorhizobium sp. M0088 | reverse complement strand
GGTCCGGGCGGCCGCCCGGACCTTGGCTCAATCGCTCTAATCCCACGAAATCTCTCTCGTGTAGATACAAGGTGGCTCGGGCGAAGCCCGAGACGGAGAGGGGGCCTGCGCCCGACGTGCCGAGCCGACGTTCGCCTGAAAAGATCACCCGTGCTCGTGCGCTTCGCCATGGCGACAACCAGGCGGAAGCAACCCTCTGGAACCAATTGAAGGCCAAAAGGCTAGGCGGCTACAAATTCGTTCGCCAGATGCCGATTGGACCATACTTCGCCGACTTTGCCTGCCGCGGGGAAAAGCTGGTTGTCGAGCTGGACGGAAGTCAGCATGCCGAGAATTCCTACGATAGACGACGGGACGAGTTCATGCGCGGTGAAGGGTTCTCGGTGCTGCGCTTCTGGAACGTCGATGTTCTCAAGAGCCCTCGGAGTGTTTGCGAGACCATTCTTGCGGCATTGGATGGGCGACTAGCCGAAGACGTGGTCGCCTCAGACCTCAGGTTCGTTTTCGCGGCCAAGAAGATCGGAGGCGACGCCCTATGACATCCCCCTCTCCGTCTCGGGCTTCGCCCGAGCCACCTCTCCCCCGCTTCGCGGGGGCGAGGAACCAGAGACAGACATGACCACCTTCACCCCCACCACCTCATCCGAAGTTCTCTCCACCATCGCCTGGGCAGCGGCGGAAGGCTCGCCGCTGGAAATCCTCGGCCACGGCTCCAAGCGTGGCATCGGCCGGCCGCTGCAAACCGAACACACGCTCGACCTGTCGAAACTCTCTGGCGTCACGCTCTATGAACCGGCTGAACTGGTGCTGTCGGCCAAGGCAGGCACACCGCTGGCCGAGATCGAAAAGCTGCTGGCGGAAAACGGTCAGCAACTTGGCTTCGAGCCGATGGATTACGGTCCGCTGTTTGGTGGCGAACCGGGCAAGGGCACGATCGGCGGCGTGCTCGCCGCGAACCTCTCCGGTCCGCGCCGGCTCAAGGCGGGCGCGGCGCGCGATCATGTCCTGGGCATCAATGTGGTGTCCGGTCGTGGCGAAGCCTTCAAGTCGGGCGGCCGCGTGGTCAAGAACGTCACCGGCTATGACATGTCCAAGCTGATGGCCAACAGCTGGGGCACGCTGGCTGTGTTCACCGACGTCACCTTCAAGGTGCTGCCGGCAGCCGAGGCTGAAGTCACGCTCGCCATTCGTGGCCTGCTCGACGATGCGGCAGCAAGCGCCATGGCCCTGGCGCTTGGCTCGAGTGCTGAAGTGTCGAGTGCCGCCCATCTGCCCGAGCGGATCGCCGCGCGTGTCGCCGGCGGCAGTCTCGGCAGTGAGGCCGCGACGCTGCTGCGTGTCGAAGGCTTCGGCCCGTCCGTCGCCTACCGCATCGCCGCGCTGAAAGCGCTGCTCGGCAAGGCTGGGCCGCTGCAGGAGATTGCCGGTGACGCTTCACGGCTGATCTGGCGCGATGTACGCGATTGCAGGCCCTTCGCCGACAACAGCGAGAAACCGGTCTGGCGTGTCTCGATGACGCCGGGACAGTGCCACCAGATGGTCCTGACGCTGCGCATGCAGGCCGCCGTCAGCGCCTACTATGACTGGCAGGGCGGGCTGGTGTGGCTGCGCATGGAACAGGGCGATCCGGAAGCCGCCCTGCTGCGCGGACTGTTGAGAAAACATGGCGGCGGCCATGCGACGCTGGTGCGTGCCGCACCTTCGCATCGCGCCGCTCTGCCGGTGTTCGAGCCGCAGCCGCCCGCACTTGCCGCACTCAGCCAGCGGCTGAAGCAAGAATTCGACCCGAAGCACATCCTCAATCCCGGCCGAATGGCCTAGGACATTAGCGATGCAGACCAATTTTTCGCTTGCCCAGCTTGCCGATCCGCATGTCGCGGAATCGGAAAAGATCCTGCGCAAATGCGTGCATTGCGGCTTCTGCACCGCCACCTGCCCGACCTATGTGACGCTTGGCAACGAGCTCGATTCACCGCGCGGGCGCATCTACCTGATCAAGGACATGCTGGAAAATGGCCGTCCCGCCGACAAGGAGATCGTCACCCATATCGATCGGTGCCTGTCGTGCCTCGCCTGCATGACCACCTGCCCGTCGGGCGTCAACTACATGCATCTGGTCGACCATGCCCGCGCCCATATCCAGGAAACCTACAAGAGGCCGCTGCTCGATCGACTGACCCGCGCCATGCTGGCCTTCGTGCTGCCTTATCCCCAGCGGTTTCGCGCCGCGCTCAAGCTGGCGAAGCTGGGCAGGCCGTTTATGGGCTTGTTCGACAAGGTTCCGGCGCTGAAGCCGCTCAGTGCGATGCTCAAGCTCGCGCCGGTCTCGATTCCGGCAGCTTCGCCGATGGGTTCGCCAGGCATCCATGCCGGGCAGGGGAGCAAAAGAGGCCGCGTCGCCATCCTCACCGGTTGTGCGCAATCGGTGCTCGATCCCGCCATCAACGAGACGACGATTTCGCTGCTGACGCGGCTCGGCGTCGAGGTCGTGGTGCCGCCGGGCGAGGGCTGCTGCGGCGCGCTGGTGCATCATATGGGGCGCGAGCAGGCCGCGCTTGCCTCGGCGAGGCAGAATGTCGATGCCTGGACGCGCGCCATCGAACAAGGCGGGCTCGATGCCATCGTCATCACTGCATCCGGCTGCGGCACGACGATCAAGGACTACGGTTTCATGCTGCGGCTGGATCCGGCCTATGCCGACAAGGCCGCGCGCGTTTCGGCGCTGGCCAAGGACATCACCGAATATCTCTCGACCTTCGATCTGCCTGAACCGGTGCGCAAGCCGGGCACGGTTGTCGCCTATCACTCGGCCTGTTCGATGCAGCACGGCCAGAAGATCACCCGCCAGCCGAAGGAACTGCTGGCCAAGGCCGGCTTCATCGTGCGCGAGCCGCGTGAAGGACATCTCTGCTGCGGCTCCGCCGGCACCTACAACATCCTGCAGCCCGAGATCTCGGCCAAACTGCGCGACCGCAAGGTGAAAAACATCGAGGCGACGGGGGCTTCGATCGTCGCCACCGGCAACATCGGCTGCATCACCCAGATCGCTTCCGCCGCCAAGCTGCCGGTGGTGCACACGATAAAACTGCTCGACTGGGCCTATGGCGGACCAAAGCCGGAAGGCGTTCGGGAAGAGAGCCTGATCGCCGCGGAGTAGGGCGCCAGCCCCAGCGCTACTCTGCCGCGAGCCTGTCCGCCGTACCGTAGGTCGCCTCATAAAGCGCACGCTGGCGGCTGAGCGCCACCATGGTGTTGCGCAGCAGGATGGCGACCGTGATCGGGCCGACACCGCCCGGCACCGGTGTGATCCAGGAGGCGACCTCGCGCACGCTTTCGGTGTCGACGTCGCCGACGATGCGGCTGGAGCCGTCGGGGCCGATTTCGGAATTGATGCCGATGTCGATGACGGCAGCACCCGGCTTGACCATGTCGGCCTTGATCAGCCGCGGCTTGCCGACGGCGACGAACAGCGCATCGGCGCGCCTTGCATGGGCGGCGACCGACCGCGTCATGTGGTGGCACACAGTCACCGTCGCGCCTTCGCTCATCAGCAGGAAGGCGATCGGCTTGCCGACGATTTCCGAATGGCCGACGATGACGACTTCCAGTCCCTTGAGGTCGAGGCCGGTTTCCTTGAGCAGTTCGACCGAGGCGGCCGCCGTGCAAGGCGCGAGATCGAGCTGATTGTAGACGATGTTGCCGATCGAGGCCGGATGCATGCCTTCGACATCCTTGAGCGGATGCACCGCCGCCTGCAATGTCCTGATCGGGATATGCACCGGGACCGGCCGCTGGATGATGATGCCGGTAACGCGCGGATCGGCATTCAGGCCGTGAATGGCCGCTTCCAACTCGCCTGCCGTGATGGTGGCGGGAAAGCGCCGCTCCTCGAAATCGATGCCGGCGAGCTCAGCCTTGGCGCGCTGGTTGCGCACATAAACATCCACCGCATCGGTGTCTCCGACGGTGATCGAGATCAGCTTGGGCGGAAAGCCCTCGGCTTTGGCGATCGCTGCGTCCTCGCGAACGGCGGCGATGATGCGCTGGGCGACCGGGCCGCCCTTGAGATAACGGCTGTCTTCGGACAGGGGCATGGGTGAACTCTTTTGTGGAACTAGCCACCGAGATAGCAAAAGAATGCGGTAAAGGGCAGCATGAAAGCGAACCGCTATGCCCGTTGCGCGACGCGTGGGTGACCTTTGCCCTCGATTTCTGCTCAAAAACGGAAAGGGCAGCGCGGTTTCCCGTGCTGCCCTTCCTGACCGGCCGCATCCCCATACGGCCCGTCCCCCGTTATCCCTAAACCGGCCCGAAAAGCGGACTGCTTTGCTGGCCAGGTGATTCGCAAGGATTATTATATCACCTCGACCGTGGTTCCGACATTGACCCGCTCATAAAGGTCGACGACGTCCTCGTTGCGCATGCGGATGCAGCCCGATGACACCGCGCCGCCGATCGTCCAGGGCTGGTTGGTGCCGTGGATGCGGTATTCGGTCGTGCCGAGGTAGAGCGCGCGGGCGCCAAGCGGGTTCTCCGCGCCGCCGGCAAGATAGGTCGGCAGGTAGCGGCCTTTGGCGGCTTCGCGCTTGATCATCTGCGCCGGCGGGCGCCAGTCCGGCCACTCGCGCTTGTTGGTGATCTTGTGCGTACCCGACCATTCGAAGCCCGGCTTGCCGGTACCGACGCCATAGCGCCTTGCCTTGCCGTTCTTCTCGACCAGGAAGAGGAAATTCTGCGTGGTGTCGATGACGATCGTGCCCGGCTTCTGGCCTCCGTCATAGTCGACTTCCTGCGGCAGGTAGATCGGGTTGATCTGAGGACGCGCGACCATGCGCTTGGCCGGTGGCTGCACCGCCGCCGTCTGCACCCGGTCGGGCTGCGCGGGGCGCAGGAGGCGCCTCTGTTGCTGCTGCTGCACCACCTGGCGGTTCTGGCGCACGATGCCGGGCGCCTGCCCAAGCTGCAGCACCCAGGGTGCGGAAAGGTCGGGGCTCACCATTACCGGCGGCCTGTCGGCATAGCGGTCGCCGGCGGTTGAGGGTGTGACGCCGGCGGCAAACACAGCCACGGCGCCGAGCACGGGAAACAACACTGTCTTCATCGTAACGCACCTTGATCGTCTGATACAAAACGGGTGGAAACGTCCTCCCGGTTCGGCGATCATTGGCGCGCAAGCAGCAACCGAAACATGAATCGGAATGCGTAAAATGCGGAACTGTCGGTAAACCTTTTGGTGTGGTTACCGCGGGGTTCAGGAATCTGGTAAAGCCGCAGTAAATGCCGCGCAAATGCGCGTTAACGAACGGATTTTGGCTTATGGACAAGGAAAACACCGGCCTGCTCGCCGGTCCCGATGGTGTCGCGCGCTGCTTCTGGCACGGCAATCTGCCCGACTATCTGCACTACCACGACCATGAATGGGGCCGGCCTGTGGCCGACGACCGCCGGCTTTTCGAAAAGATCTGCCTGGAAGGCTTTCAGTCTGGCCTGTCGTGGCTGACCATTCTGCGCAAGCGGGAGAATTTTCGCGAAGCCTTTGCCAATTTCGAGTTCGACAAGGTAGCAAGCTTCACCGACAAGGATGTCGAGCGCCTGCTCGGCAATGCCGGCATCATCCGCCATCGCGGCAAGATCGTCTCGACCATCAACAACGCCAAGCGCGCCCGCGAAATGGCCGACGAATTCGGCTCACTGGCCGCCTGGTTCTGGAAGTTCGAACCCGGCAAGGACGAGCGGCCGCAAATCGTCGACCTCGCCCATCTGCGCGCCAACCCGACAACGGCCGTCTCGGTGCGGATTTCGAAGGAGCTGAAGAAGCGCGGCTGGAGTTTTGTCGGCCCGACCACGGTCTACGCCTTCATGCAGGCCATGGGCCTGGTCAACGATCACCTCGAGGGCTGCGTCTGCCGCAAAGAGGTCGAGAAGCAGCGGAAGGCTTTTAAGCGGCCGAAGTAGGCTCAGGTGCCGTTGGCGCTGGCCAGCACCAGGCCGGCGACGATCGCCACCACGGTGGCCACGGTCGGATAGATCACCAGCAGGCCGGTCATCAACGCGTCGCGCATGGATGGTCCCTTGCCGGTCTCGCCGGGCACTTCGAACGGGCCGGCAGCCTGGCTGACCATTTTCGGGGCGTCAATGTCGGCCGGGCGCAGGCGTGCGGGCAATTCGGCATCGCTGTCGATGGCGTGGAATCTTGCTGTGCAGGTCATGGCCGCGAACCCCTCATTTCCCGCGTTTATCTCTTGCGATTGTGTCGGCACGATGCCGTACCCGTGGCGGGATTGTTTCATTTTCGCTGCGTTTTGTTTCAGAGCTTGGCTCGGGTGGTAGGCCCAAATCTTGGTCGTTCTGCGCCGCCCCTCATCGCCCTGCCGGGCACTTCTCCCCGTATAGCGACGGGGAGAAGGACGCCCTCGTCGATGGTTTCGCCAGTCGTCCAGGTTGCAAGAGAATGCCCGAGTCCGCGTTCAGCTCTCTTCTCCCCGTCACTATACGGGGAGAAGGTGCCGGCAGGCGGATGAGGGGCGGCGCTGTACTTGCAAAGCTATCGAACTGTTCCTAGCCACCTCGTAGAGAGGGTGCAAACCCTTGCTGGTCCTCGCCGCTTCGGTTAGGACACGCCCACTCGCAATATGTCATCGATTACTTAGCAAAAAAGACCCCAGCTCATGGCCGACAAATCGGAAAAGACGAAAGCGCGACTGCCGCGCGGTTTTGCCGACCGCAGCGCCGAGGACATCCGCGCCATCGAGAAGATGATGGCGACGATCCGCTCGGTCTATGAGCTTTACGGTTTCGAACCGGCAGACCAGCCGCTGATCGAATACACCGATGCGCTCGGAAAATTCCTGCCCGACCAGGACCGGCCGAACGAAGGCGTGTTCTCCTTCCAGGACGATGACGACCAGTGGCTGTCGCTGCGCTATGATTTGACGGCGCCGACGGCCCGTTACGTCGCCGAGAATTATGAGCGGCTGCCCAAACCCTACCGCAGCTATCGCTCCGGCTGGGTGTTCCGCAACGAGAAGCCAGGCCCCGGCCGCTTCCGCCAGTTCATGCAGTTCGACGCCGACACGATCGGCACGCCGGGCGTGGCCGCCGACGCCGAAATGGCGATGATGATGGCCGACGTGATGGAAGCGCTCGGCATCAAGCGCGGCGACTACGTCATTCGCGTCAACAACCGCAAGGTTCTGGATGGCGTGCTGGAGGCGATCGGGCTTGGCGGCGAGGAGAATGCCGGACGAAGGCTGACGGTGCTGCGCGCGATCGACAAGCTGGACAAGCTCGGGCCGGAAGGCGTGAAGCTTTTGCTTGGCCCGGGCCGCTGGGATGGCGGCAAGGAGGGCGACGGCGACTTCGCCAAGGGCGCCGGGTTGAACAACGGGCAGGCCGAGGCGGTTCTTCTCGCGACTGCGAGGACTATACAGACCGGCCAGGATTCCATGGTCAGTTCGAATGCCATCTACCAGGAAGGCGTCGGCGAACTCGCCACGATTGAAGCGCTGGTCAGGGCGGCAGGATATGGCGAGGACCGCATTGCCATGGACCGCTCGGTCGTGCGCGGCCTCGAATACTATACCGGCCCCGTTTTTGAGGCCGAGCTGCTGGCCGAAATCCCCAACGAGGACGGCCAGATCGTGCGCTTCGGCTCGGTCGGTGGCGGCGGTCGCTATGATGGTCTGGTTTCGCGCTTTCGCGGCGAGCCGGTGCCGGCGACCGGCTTTTCCATTGGCGTCTCCAGGTTGATGACGGCGCTGAAGAACCTCGGCAAGCTCGACGCCTCGGACGTGATCGCACCTGTCGTCGTGCTGGTGATGGACAAGGACACCGACAGCCTCGGCCGCTACCAGAAGATGGTGGCGGAGCTGCGCGCCGCCGGCATCCGTTCCGAAATGTATCTCGGCGGCGCCGGCATGAAGGCGCAGCTCAAATATGCCGACCGCCGCGGCTGCCCGGTCGCCATCATCCAGGGTGGCGACGAGCGCGCCAATGGCGAACTGCAGATCAAGGATTTGATCGAAGGCGCGCGCATGTCGGCCGAAATCACAGACAACGCCGAATGGCGCGCCGCCCGCCCGGCGCAGGTGACGGTGGCGGAAAGCGAGCTGGTCTCCGAGGTTATGAAGATCCTGGGGGCGCAGGCTGCTGATCGCGCGAAAGGTGGCGCTTGAACACCCCCCTCTGGCCTGCCGGCCATCTCCCCCGCAAGGGGGGAGATTGGATGTCACGTGGGCTTTCGCCAATCTCCAGCGTTGAAGAAGAGGCGCTGAGCCTCAAGCTGCCGATCTCCCTCCTTGCGGGGGAGATGGCCGGCAGGCCAGAGGGGGGTGCCTCGCGCCCATCCGCTCCATGACCTCCCGCTACCCCGCCATATCAGCCGACATCACCAACCTCTTCGCCACCCGCAACACGCATGCGGTCGAGGTCGCCATATTGCAGCCGGCCGACCCCTTCCTCGACATGGCCGGCGAAGATCTGCGCCGCCGGATTTTCCTTACCGAAAGCGAAACCGGGCAGACATTGTGCCTGCGGCCGGAATTCACCATTCCGGTCTGCCTCGACCACATAAGCTCGCAGGCCGGCACGCCGCGCCGCTATTCCTATCTGGGCGAGGTGTTTCGCCAGCGCCGCGAAGGCGGCAACGAGTTCTTCCAGGCCGGCATAGAGGATCTCGGCGACCGCGATACCGCTGGAGCCGATGCCCGCTCGGTGGCCGATGCGCATGCGCTGCTGTCGCTGGTGTTGCCCGGCCAGGCATTGGCGATCACGCTCGGCGACCAGACTATTTTCGAGGCGGTTCTGGCTGCCCTTGGCCTGCCGCGCGGCTGGCGTATGCGCCTTGCCCGTGCGTTTGGCTCGGCGCCGATGCTTGAGGCGGCACTCGCCGATCTCGCCAACCCGCCGCGTAACGGCCAGCTTTCCGGGCCGGTCGCCGCCCTCGTCCTCGACGGCGATCTGGACGGTCTTTCCGCCCATATTGCCAGCGGCATGGAAGAGGCGGGCCTGTCGGCGTCCGCCGGACGCGCGCCGTCCGACATTGCCCGGCGGCTGATCGAGAAAGCCGAATTGCGCAGCGTTCGGTTGTCGAGCGAGGCCTTTTCCGCGCTGAAGGATTTTCTGGCGATCGACGTTCCGCTTGATGGCGCAACCCAGGCGCTGGAGTCCTTCGCCACCGGCGCCGGTCTGTCGCTCGATGTCGCGCTGGAAAAGTTCGCTGCCCGCGCCAAGGCGATCGAAGCGCATGGCTTGCCGGCCGATAAAGTCCGCTACGACGCCGCCTTCGGCCGCCCGCTCGATTACTACACCGGCCTGGTTTTCGAAATCGCGGCCGACAATGGCGACCGGCCGCTGGTCGGCGGCGGCCGCTATGACCGGCTGCTGACCCTGCTTGGCGCGAAGACGCCTATCCCCGGCGTCGGCTTTTCGGTCTGGCTCGATCGCATCGAGGCATTGCGGGAGACGGCGCCATGATCACGCTGGCGATCCCGTCGAAAGGCCGCCTGAAAGAGCAGGCGCTGCAAATACTGGCCAAAGCCGGCCTCGCCGTCAGCCTGCCCGGTGACGAGCGCAAATACCACGCCCGCGTCGAGGGTCTGGATGATGTCGAAGTGGTGTTCCTGTCGGCTTCCGAAATATCAGGCGAGATCGGCCAGGGCGCCGTCGATCTGGGCATCACCGGCGAGGATTTGGTGCGTGAAAACCTCGCCGACTGGGAGACCCGCGCCGAAATTGTCGCCCGTCTCGGCTTCGGCAATACCGATGTCGTGGTTGCCGTGCCCGACATATGGCTCGATGTCGACACCATGGCCGATCTCGACGACGTCGCCGCCGATTTTCGCCAGCGCCATGGCCGGCGGCTGCGCATCGCCACCAAATACTGGCGGCTGACGCAGCAATTCTTCTCGCAGAAGCACGGCATCCAGGTTTATCGCATCGTCGAGAGCCTAGGGGCTACCGAAGGCGCGCCGGCGGCCGGTCTGGCCGATGTCATCGTCGACATCACGACCACCGGCTCGACGCTGCGCGCCAATCATCTCAAGGTACTCGGCGATGGCCTCGTCCTGCGCTCGCAGGCCTGTCTGGTGGCGTCGAAGAGGACACGGGCAGCGGCGGATGAGGCACTCTTGCGCGACATCGCGGCGAAGATGGCGTCAGCGGTCGGATAGCGGCGGGCCTTCGCCCGCTGCCCTCAGGGCTCCAAACCCAGCTTCAAAACCCTTACGGCGGTCCGTCCTGCGGTGTCGGTAACTTTGCGCCAGGGTTTTTCCTGTATAGGAATTCTTTCCTTGACCGGTGCAGTCAGCTATGGTACATTTTTGCCTATGGTGCTGATTTGCGCCAGTGACCCGCCGCCCAGGCGGGTTTTTGCGTTTTGATGTTCGTCAACCAACGAAGGCCCCGAAGCGTCGTGGACCGTATCGTTGCCCGGCCCCGACCATCGGCGGGATTTTCACCACCCCCTCGGGCTGATAGGCTCGGCCAGTCCCGGGAGGAGAGAGCGATGCCGGTCAATCTCGACGAGTTGAAGAATGCCAGCAATTTGCGCGGACGCGGCGCGCGTGCTGGCGGTGTCTTCGTCGCACCCGTTGACAACAGGGCGCATGTCTCTGGCGAACGCAGCGTGCCGTTGCTCGACAAGACCATCCCCGCGCTGTTTTCCGACACCGTCAGCAAATACGGCACGCTCGACGCCGCCGTTTTCGTCGACCAGGACAAGCGCTTCACCTGGAGCGAACTGTCGGACACGGTGGACGCGCTGGCTGCCGGCTTCCTGGCACTGGGGTTGGCAAAGGGCGATCGCGTCGGCATCTGGTCGCCCAACCGCTGGGAATGGCTGGTGACGCAGTTCGCCACCGCCCGCATCGGCCTGATCCTGGTCAACATCAACCCCGCCTATCGGTTGACCGAGCTCGACTATGCGCTGAACAAGGTCGGCTGCAAGGCGCTGGTCACCGCTGCCAGGTTCAAGACGTCAGACTATCTCGGCATGATCGAGACGCTGGCACCCGAGATCGCCAAGGCCACACCGGGCAAGCTCAAGGCACAGAAACTGCCGGCGCTGAAGATCGTCATCCGCATGGGCGACGAGAATTCGCCCGGCATGTTCAATTTCGGCGACGTGCTGGCCATGGCCGGGCGTGACGAGCATGACAGCCTCGACCGCATCTCGGAGAAGCTGAAGCCGGGCGAGGCCATCAACATCCAGTTCACCTCAGGCACCACGGGAGCCCCCAAGGGCGCGACGCTGACCCACAGCAACATCGTCAACAACGGCAATTTCGTCACTTCGGCGATCAAGCTGACCGTCGACGACCGGCTGTGCATTCCGGTGCCGCTCTACCACTGCTTCGGCATGTCGATGGGCACGATGGGTTGCGTCTCGAAAGGCGCGACCATGGTTTTCCCGGGAGAAGGGTTCGACGCCGGCGCCACACTGAAGGCGGTGGCTCAGGAACGCTGCACCGGGCTTTATGGCGTGCCGACCATGTTCGTCGCCCTGCTGGATCATCCGGATTTTTCCGCCTTCGATCTCTCCAGCCTGCGCACCGGCATCATGGCCGGCTCGCCATGCCCGATCGAGGTGATGAAGAAGGTGGTGTCGCTGATGCATATGGAAGAGGTGACCATCGCCTACGGCATGACCGAGACCAGCCCGGTCTCGTTCCAGAGCGGCGTCGACGACCCGCTGGAAAAGCGCGTCTCGACCGTCGGGCGCATCCACCCCCATGTCGAGGTCAAGGCGGTCGATGCCGATGGCGCTACCGTTGCGGTCGGCGTACCGGGTGAGCTTTGCACGCGCGGCTATTCCGTGATGAAGGGCTACTGGGACGACGAGGAGAAGACCCGCGAGGCGATCGACAGCGACGGCTGGATGCACACCGGCGACCTCGCCACCATCGATGCCGAGGGTTATTGCAACATCGTCGGCCGGGTCAAGGATATGGTCATCCGCGGTGGCGAGAACGTCTATCCCAGGGAGGTCGAGGAATTCCTCTACCGCCATCCAAAGGTCAAGGAGGTGCAGGTGTTCGGCATTCCCGACGCCAAATATGGCGAGGAGCTGTGCGCCTGGATCGTGCTCAAGCCCGGCCAGATCGCCACCGAGCAGGAGGTCAAGAATTTCTGCGCCGGCCAGATCGCCCATTACAAGATCCCCCGCCACATACGCTTCCGCACCGAATTGCCGATGACGGTGACCGGCAAGCCGCAGAAGTTCTTGATGCGCGAGGCGATGGTGGAGGAACTGGGGCTGGTGGCGCAGAAGACGGCGTGAGCGAAGGCGGCGCTTCGGTTTGTCCGGCGCGCTGGGTGCGGTCAGGTCGCGATCCTGCTGCATCATTTGGAGCGCGTTGTTTGTGAGGGGGCGAACGCCGGCCGTCGGGCCTGCCGGATGTTTTCCAAGGCGCTCCACACTCCGCATGGGTTTTCCGCAAGGTTCGCAGAAGCGCATAGGGGCTTGAATGGGTGGTTTCAAACGATCGGTGGTTTCTTATGCGATGCCCTTGGCCGCCTTGGTGATGGCTGTTGCAGTCAGGGCAGGCGGGCTGTCGGCGGACGAAGGTTCGCTGAGCGCCAGGATACTCGTCGGAGCGCTTTCGAGTGCGATTATGTTCACCACCATTTTCGTGGTGCTCGACCACGCCGAGGCGGTGGCCCGGCGTGTAGGAGAGCCCTACGGCACATTGGTGCTGACTTTTGCCGTGACGGCAATCGAGGTGTCGATCATCGTTTCCATGATGCTGCATGGAGAGAACAACCCTACGCTTGCACGTGAGTCCGTCTTCTCAACGGTGATGATTGCATCTACCGGCGTCGTCGGCACGTGTCTTGCGCTCGGCGGCTGGCGTCATCGCAAGCAGGCAATTGTTCGACAAGGGACCAGCGCATATTTGGCGGTTCTGATCGCGCTGACCATCATGACGCTTATTCTGCCGACCTACACACAAGCTACGGGGCCGGGCACATTTTCGGCAGCTCAACTTGGCTTTGTGAGCGTGCTTTCGGTGCTGCTTTATGCAAGTTTTGTGTTCGCGCAGACTGTCCGGCACCGAGAAGACTTTGTCGAAGGGCAGGCCCACGGCGTTGCGCTGCGGACTGCCCCTCACGAAAGCGTCTTTGCCGGCGCATTGCTGCTTTTGATCGGGCTGATTGGCATTGTCATGCTCGCCGAGCAGGTCGCCGCAAGTGTTGAAAATACGCTCGTTGCCTATCAGGTGACACAGGCTGACAGCATCGTGGGGGCATTGATCGCCGGGCTGGTTTTGATGCCGGAGGCCATTTCGGCGGTTCGCGCTTCACTCAACAATGAGCTGCAACGCGGCTTGAATGTCGCGATGGGTTCCGCTTGCGCCACAATTGGTTTGACAATACCGGCGGTCGCAGCCGCCAGCCTGCTGACGGGAAGAGGGTTAACCCTGGGGCTGCCGGCGACTGACACAGTGCTTTTGATTTTAGCGCTGTTCATATGCAACGTAAGTTTTAGTACTGAAAGAACAACATTCTTGACGGGTGCGGTCCATATAGTGGTATTTCTTACATATTTATTTCTTATATTTATACCGTGAAAAATATTGGTCAGGCAGGCAATTAGATGCGGCACGAGACAGCCGCCAACGGACTGCTTGGGTTCATCAGCCTGGAAGTCGATAGCGAACTGCAGACGACCGCCCCTTGCCTGAGATGGCGTTTTCGCTTCCGCACCGAATTGCCGATGACGGTGACCGGCAAGCCGCTGAAGTTCCTGATGCGCGAAGCGATGGTCGAGGAGCTGGGGCTGGTGACGCAGACGACGGCTTGAGGGCTGGCTCGCGCTGCGGCTGGGCAACGGCCGGCGTCGACTGTGAACCCCGATTGGCATCCTACACCGGTGGGCCGTCCACGTCGACATTGAGCCAGCTTCAATTGATAGCAACCTCGGTGTTTCTCGAGATGCCGTGCTTTTGGGTGAGCAGCCAAGGTGCCGCTACACTACTCGGTTGATTGCGGGCTAAGGCGGGAGAGTAGTCCGTGAATCGAGAAACGCAGGCCGTCCGACGCGAAGACGAGATCAGGAGGCTCTCCAAACAGGCTGGTCAGTGCGGCGCGCATATAGCGTGTGCCGTATCCTACTCGCGAGGGCTGAACGACCGGCGGTCCTCCTGATTCTGTCCATCTCAGCGCCAGAACTGGTTCCGAACTCGACGCGATCTTCCATTCCAAATCTATCCTTCCCTCGGGATAGGACAATCCGCCATATTTGATCGCATTCGTTGCAAGCTCGTGGAGCGAGAGAGCGAGGGTCGTGCCGGCCTCGCGCGAAAGCAACACCTCGGGCCCCTCAATCGTAATGCCGTGTTGTCCGCTGGAAATGTACGGCGCGAGGACCGAATTCACGACATCTGTCAAAGGTACGGCCTCGCCGCCGGCCGCAAATACAGCGGAATGAACATCCGCCAAGGCTCTCAAGCGGCCCTTGAAGTCTTCGGACAGGCTGGCTGCCGAGGTTGCGCCGCGCCGTGTCATGTCAAAGATTGATACGACTGTTGCGAGGATGTTTTTTACCCGATGATTGAGTTCGAGGCGCAGCTCGGTTTCCCGCTCAAGGTAATCGCGTACGTCGCGCTGGCGGGCTCTGGTGAGGAGTGCCGACTGTATCCCGCTGATCAGTTCCAACGCGGCCACGGGACGTTGGTAAAAAATCTGGCGTGAGCGTGGCCAGGCAGCGTTCAGGGCGGCCTGGACGCGCACTTGGGGCGCCGCGCGGTCGAGTAGGATCACGATGGGTATTTCCGACCAGTTCGGCTGATGCTGAAGGAAACTGGCAACAGTTGCGATGGCCGTGGGGTTCAAGGCTTCATGCGTAACGACCAGCACCCCGGGAGATAACGCAAGCAGGTTGTTCAAATCCGCGGGGTCGACCGCTTGAGCCCGAACACCGCGCTCCTGCAGCAGGGAGGTCGTGTAAGCAGCGTCCTTGCGGTAGGGCGCCAAAATGAGCACCCAATCGAGCGTTCCCAGACCGTTGGAATCGGTGCCGCTCACGTCTCAGGCAGAGGATTGTAGGCAACGACCGAAACCCCGGAGCTTGCAATGAAGAGTTCCCGGACATCGAGGTCGTGCGGACCGTGGCGCTTTTTGACGACTGTAATGTTGCGCCTCAACCGGCCCTCGTGCTCGGCCATACGAAGTAGAAGCACGGTATCCCCGAGAAAGCTGACATCGACGTCAATCCCGACATTCTGCCCGAGCAATCCGTGCTGCGCGACGATGAGCATTGTCAGCACGTCCGCACGCGCGAGATGTTTCAGGAGAGATTGGATGTCGAGCACCGCCTTTTCGCGGTGGGGAAGTGAATTCAGATAGCCCGTGAAGCTGTCAATCACCACCACACGTGTATTGTTGCGGCTGACGACTTGCTGCACGATCTGGCCGAACTCGCCTGGCGAGATTTCGTTCGGGCTAAAATCGTAGATGACCAGTTGGCCATCCTTGTGGAACTGCCGCAGGTCCATCCCGAGCCCTTCGGAGCGGCGAAAGAAGGTCTCCAACCGCTCCTCGAACAGGAAGAGGGCAACGCTCTCGCCTCGCTTGAGAGAAGCCGTCGCGTAAAGAGACGACATAGTTGACTTGCCGGTTCCGGACTGACCGATAACCAGTGTTATTGTTCCTGACTCCTGACCGCCGCCAAACATCTCGTCGAGAGCCTCGACTCCCGATTTGATCAGTTGCGGCTTGGTCACCTCGGGAGGCGAGCCCGGCACAATCCTTGGAAACACAACGACGCCTTCACCCTCGCGAATGGCCATGTCATGATAACCGTCGGCATAAGGCACGCCACGCATCTTGCTGACTTCGATCCGCCGGCGCACCGCACCATAGTCCTCGAGCGATTTATCAAGGCGGATGACGCCGTGGGCGATGCCCTCGATTTCCTCGCCATTGTGATCGCCGCCACTGGTTTGGGTATCGAGCAAAACAGCCACAATGCCCCGCCTGGCCAGGAAGGCTTTGAAGCCGATCAGTTCCCGCCTAAACCTTGGCGTATCGCCGGTGATCAGCCGGATTTCGAGCAAGGAGTCGTACACCAGTCTGTGTGGTTTGTATTCTTCGATCGCGCGTTCGATCGCCTTACGCGTCTCATCCAAGCGAAGGTCGGCGGTCTGGAAAATCGTCTGATCGGCTGCGCCACTCACGGCTTCGGAGGCCGAAAGCTCTTCGACGCGAATTCCATCGAGCGTCCAGCCGTGTGAAGAGGCAATCGCCTGCAGTTCGGAAGCGGTTTGCGAAAGGCTGACGTAGATGCAGCGTTCACCGGCCGCCACGCCGGCACGCAGAAACTGCAAGGCTGCCGTGGTTTTGCCTGCGCCGGGATCGCCCTGCACGATATAAAAGTTCGAAGCGGGCAGACCACCACGAAGAATTTCGTCCAAGCCGGCGATACCGGAACTTACAACGGGCTGCTTTTTTCGCTCGGCCATTCCGCCCCTAGTCTCCACCAGAAACTGTCAGCCCGTCATTGGGCATCAATAATGTAGAACGGTTGCACCGCTTGGCCACCTGGCCCAGGGAAACATCGATTTTCTGGAGCTAATTCTAGTAATCGGCGCGCTGCTGGGAGGCAAGTAAATCTCCTTGGAATGGCGGACGAAGTTGGGATGCACACTGGTGCGAGGTCCACCACATGTCCGTCGGCACCAGTTCATTTGATTTAGCGTGGAACCATAAGGGGCCGGCGGCGGTTTTCTCCCGTTGCAGCGAAGTAAATGGATGGGGGAATGATTCAAGGGACCGTCAATCCAGCCGATGAGGATCGCTACCGCGTTCTCGTCCAGGCCGTTACCAATTACGCGATCTACATGCTGGATCCTTCCGGGATCGTGACGAGCTGGAACGCGGGCGCCGAGCGATTCAAAGGCTATGCTTCCCGCGAGATCATTGGCCAGCATTTTTCCCGGTTTTACACACCGGAGGATCGGGACTCCGGCCTGCCCGCGCGTGCTCTGGAGACAGCAGCCCGTGAGGGCAAGTTCGAGAGCGAAGGCTGGCAGGTCCGAAGCGACGGGAATCGTTTCTGGGCTCACATTGTGATCGATCCCATCCGCGATCCAGGCGGCAACCTGGCCGGCTTTGCCAAAGTCAGCCGTGATCTGACCGAACAAAAGAAAGCGGAGGAGGAACTCCGCAAAAGCCAGGAGCAGTTCCAACGTCTGGTCCAAGGCGTCACGGACTACGCGATCTATATGCTCGATCCACAAGGGATAATTACGAGCTGGAACTCAGGCGCCGAGCGTATCAAAGGCTATTCGGCGAACGAAATCATCGGGAAGCATTTTTCCCAATTCTATACGCCCGAGGATCGCGAGCGAGGCGGTCCGCAAAGCGCCCTGGAGACCGCCGCGCGTGAGGGTCGAGTTGAGCGGGAAGGTTTGCGCATCCGCAAGGATGGCACCGCGTTCTGGTCCCACGTGGTCATTGACTCGATACGGCACGACAATGGCGAGCTTCTGGGTTTTGCGAAGATTACCCGCGACATCACAGAGCGGAAGAAGGCGCAGGAGTCACTGGATCAGGCACGTGAGGCCCTTTTTCATTCACAGAAAATGGATGCGATCGGCAAGCTGACGGGCGGCGTGGCTCACGACTTCAACAATCTGCTGATGGCGGTTTTGGGCAGTCTTGAACTCCTTCGCAAACGGCTGCCCGACGATCCACAGCTGTTGCGTCTCCTCGACAATGCCGTGCTCGGTGCGCAACGGGGTGCCTCGTTGACGCAGCGCATGCTGGCTTTTGCGCGGCGACAGCAACTCGATCCAAGACCCGTTGACATAATTAGCTTGATACAGGGAATGAAGGAGTTGCTAGAGCGATCGCTAGGCTCAAGGGCGAGTATACAGACAAAATTTCCCCTTTCCCTCAATCAGGTCATGATTGATGAGAGCCAAATCGAACTCGCATTGCTGAATCTATGCGTTAACGCCAGGGATGCCATGCCTGACGGGGGAACGATCTTGATTTCCGCCCGGCAGGAACGGATTGGTGAAAGGCATGGCGCTGGCTTGGCGCCAGGCGAATATGTCTGCCTTTCAATAATGGACAGTGGCGAAGGAATGGACGAGGATACGCTTGCCCGCGCGACAGAACCGTTCTTCACCACAAAAGGAGTTGGCAAAGGGACGGGACTGGGTCTGTCGATGGTGCACGGGATGACGGAACAGATGGGCGGGCGCCTGGTTCTCATCAGCCACAAGGGAGCAGGCACGACTGCGGAAATGTGGCTGCCAGTGGCTGCCGCGACATCAGACCGCGCGCGGGAGCAGGAGCCCCTCAGCCCGAAAACCGCCGAGGCTGCCTCTCTCCGGATTCTGGCAGTGGATGACGACGTTCTAGTGCTGTTGAACACCGCTGCGATGCTTGAGGATCTTGGGCATGCCGTTACCGAGGCGCATTCGGCCGCAGCAGCCCTTGACCTGCTGGAGGAGCAGCCGTTCGACCTCGTCATAACGGACCATGCGATGCCAAAGATGACAGGCCTGCAGCTATCGGACGCAATGAAAACCAAGTGGCCGAAAATCCCCGTCATTATAGCGACGGGCTATGCCGAACTACCGGGCGCTCGCGAGATGAACGTTCTCAGCAAGCCGTTCACGGAAAAAGAACTGGCGTGCTCGATAGCTTGTGTTAGTCGTATTTAGGTCGCCCGCCCACCGAACCTCAGCGAGCCTCGACCTTCCTTCGCGACAGTCATTTGTCGCGTTGACAACAATGCGCTTGGCGTTTCGTCCCGCCCTTTTTTAGCAGTGTCACGTTGAGAGCACCGTTCTTACGCGCGCACGCACCTGCAGCCTACTGTCTGCGGTGTCGGCTCTCAGGCATTTGGCAACACTAACCTCAACGACCGAGATGGGGCGCAAAGCTCCCATCTAAGGCCGCGCCTATCCAAGCCGTGATTGGGGAGGCCTGGCGGGTCTATCGTGCCAATCACTCAGGCGCGGGCCATGGCCCGCGCCTTCGTATTCAACCCTCCAAAGCTCAATCCTTCTCAAACACCCGCGCCTTCGCAACCACGCCGGCGATGGCGCCGCCGATCAACGGTGCGACGATGAACAGCCAGAGCTGGCCGATCGCGGCAGTGCCCGAAAACAGCGCCGGGCCGATCGAGCGGGCCGGATTGAGCGACGTGCCGGTCACCGGGATGATGGCGAAATGCAACCCCGCCAGCGTCAGGCCGATGACCAGCCCGGCGAACGCCGTCGAGTGCTTTTCAGCGGTGACACCCAAGATCACGGTGACGAAGGTGAAGGTGCCGATCACTTCCCACAGAAATGCCGAGCTGACGCCCCATTTCGTCACATCCCAGCCATTGGCGCCGAAGCCGGTCGTGTGTCCGCCAACCTGGCCGGAAACGATGATCCACAACGCCAGCGAAGCAAGGACGCCGCCGATGACCTGCGCGATCCAGTAGGGGATGACGTCTTTGGCCGGCAGCCGGCCGGCAAGGAAGACGCCGAGCGTCACCGCCGGATTGAGATGCGCGCCCGAAATCGGGCCGATCGCATAGGCCGCCGCGATGAGGCCGATGCCGAACGCCAGACCGATGCCTTCCTGGCCGAGCGGCAGCGCGCCACCGAAGCCGCCCGTCACCACAGAAGCCGTACCGATGAACACCAATAGAAATGTGCCTAGAACTTCCGCCAGATAAGTCTTCATTGCCCTCTCCTCAGGTCGATCCGCCGGTCCACCTTTTGCGCGCCGCGAATCACAACCGGAAGAGTATTCGCAACCAGAAAAGTTGGAAAGCAGAGCGGTTGTGCAGGCCGACCTGCTTGTGCGCGCCGGTTGCGCGCTCTAGAGCAGGGCCGGAATAATTTTCTGCGTGACGGAACAAGACCATGCGATTGGGCGGACGGCTGGCTGCGGCCATCGAAGTGCTGGAAGACATCGGCCGGCGCCACCGGCCGGTGGCGGACGCGCTGAAGGATTGGGGCCTGTCGCATCGCTTCGCCGGCGGCGGCGACCGTGCGGCGATCGGCAACATCGTCTATGACGCCTTGCGCCACAAGCGTTCCGCCGGCTGGCTGCTGGGGCAGGACACGCCGCGCGCCATCGGCTTCGGCGCGCTGCTGCTCGAATGGGGCCAGACGGCACAATCGCTCAACGAGGCGCTTGATGGCGACAAGTTCGCACCGCCGCTGCTGACCGCCGCCGAGCTTCAGGCCATCGCCGACCATCGGCTCGGCGACGCGCCGGACGCGGTGCGGGCGGATGTTCCGGACTGGTGCGCGCCGCTTTTCGAGCGAGCCTTTGGGCCCACCTGGGCCGACGAGGGCGCGGCGCTGGCAACGCGCCCGCCGCTCGACCTCAGGGTCAACACCTTGCAGGCCAATCGCGACAAGGTGCTGGCCGAACTGACGGGAACCGGCGCGAAACCCTCGGCAATCGCGCCACACGGCATCCGCATCCCGCCGATCGACGGCGACGGCCGGCACCCGAACGTGCAGGCCGAGCCGGCTTTCCAGAAGGGCTGGTTCGAGGTCCAGGACGAAGGCTCGCAGATCGCGGCCGCCCTTGCCGGGGCCGAAGCCGGCATGCAGGTGCTGGATTTCTGCGCCGGCGCCGGCGGCAAGACGCTGGCACTGTCGGCTTCGATGGAAAATCGTGGCCAGATCTTTGCCCACGATGCCGAGAAGGCGCGGCTGGCGCCGATCTTCGACCGCATCCGTCGTTCGGAAAACCGCAATGTGCAGGTGGTCACCAAGCCCACGGAACTCGCGCCGCTCGGCAATCACATGGACATCGTGCTGGTCGACGCCCCCTGCACCGGCAGCGGCACCTGGCGCCGCCGTCCCGATGCCAAATGGCGGCTGACGCAAAGGCAGCTCGATGCCCGCAAGGGCGAGCAGTCGGCGATCCTCGATGCGGCCAAAGCCTATGTCAAACCGGGCGGCCTGCTGGTCTACATCACCTGCTCGGTCTTCGATGAGGAAAATGGCGAGCAGATCGCGGCCTTTCGGGACCGTAACAGCGGTTTTGCCCCGGTCGACCACCGCAAGCTCTGGGACAGCCGTTTTCCCGGCCATGAGGCAGCCGCACGCATCGGCGCCAAAGGCGACATCTCGCTGTCGCCGGCGCTCAGCGGCACCGATGGGTTTTATCTCTGTGCGTTACGCAGATCGGCCTGAATCCTGACGGATGCGCGGCGCCGGCCGGCAGGCCAAGTCGATTGTGCAGTGCAGCAAAAGCATTTGCCTGCCGCCCATGCCTCTGCAATAAGCTTATCCGCGTAAAGGAAGGCAGCGGCAATGGCAGCAAAGATCGTACCCGCCCCGGACTATGAGGATCGCGTCAGGACCTCCTTCGCGCGCCAGAAGGCGATGGCCACGATCGGCGCCGAACTGACGCTGGTGACCCCCGGCATCATCGAGATCGAGATGCCCTATTCGGCGGCACTCACCCAGCAGCATGGCTTCCTCCATGCCGGCGTCATTTCGACGGCGCTGGACTCGGCCTGCGGCTATGCCGCCTTTTCGCTGATGCCGGAAAATTCCGGCGTGCTGACCATCGAGTTCAAGGTCAACCTCCTGGCGCCGGGCAGGGGCGAGCGCTTCCTGTTCCGCGGCTCGGTGACCAAGCCGGGCCGCACCATCATCGTCGCCGACGGCCAGGCCTACGCCTTTGCCGCCGACGGCGAGGCCAAGCTGATCGCCACCATGACCGGCACCATGATGACCGTGGTCGGGCGTGATGGCATAGAAGGGTGAGTGGCCGGTTCGCCGCAGGCGAATCCATCGTGCCGGTGGCACGATGGAAGGCCACGAACGCCGGGAGCTGCCGGAGGCAGCGGGTCCCGGCGAGCGGCGGTGCAGATAAGCAGATGATCCGGCGGAGAGGAGCAAATCATCATGACCGGTAAAGTGTCGCGCCTGTCGGGCAAGGACGTCCTCTTCGTCATGGCGGCGCAGGCCGAATACGGCCCGCACCTCAAGCAACTGTTCACGCCATTGATAACCGGTGTCGGTCCCGTCGAGGCCGGCGTCAGGCTGGGTGCGGAACTCTCCTGGCTGAAATCGCAAAAGGCACTGCCGGATCTCGTTGTTTCGCTCGGCTCAGCCGGCAGTCGGACGCTGGAGCAGACGGAGATCTACCAGGCGGTTTCGGTCAGCTACCGTGACATCGACGCTTCGCCGCTCGGCTTCGAAAAGGGTGCGACACCCTTCCTCGACCTGCCGGTAACCGTGCCATTGCCCTTCAAGATACCGGAGATCAGGCAGGCGACCCTGTCGACCGGCGCAGCGATCATCACCGGCGCGGCCTATGATGCTGTTAGCGCCGACATGGTCGACATGGAGACCTTCGCCTGCCTGCGCGCCTGCCAACTGTTCGACATTCCGCTGATCGGTCTGCGCGGCATTTCCGACGGGGCGGCGGATCTGCGGCATGTCGGCGACTGGACCGAATATCTTGAAGTCATCGACGAGAAGCTGGCGGACGCCGTCATGCGGCTCGAACGGGCGATCGGCGACGGCGCCCTTCGGACGGAACCATCCCATGAAGATGCCAGACCAGCCTGAAAGTCGGGCTACGCAACCCATTGCGCCGACTCGTTTCTTTCTCTAAACGCTCGCCATGAAAACAGCCAATCATCCCGACACCGTCCTGATTGTCGATTTCGGCAGCCAGTTCACCCAGCTCATCGCCCGCCGCATCCGCGAGGCCGGCGTGTTTTCCGAGATCGTGCCGTTCCAGTCGGCCGAAGCGGCATTCAAGCGCATCAATCCGAAGGCCGTCATTCTGTCCGGCGGTCCGGCTTCGACCGGCGATATAGGCAGCCCGCGCGCGCCGCAGATCGTCTTCGATTCCGGCGTGCCGGTGCTTGGCATCTGTTACGGCCAGATGGCCATGTGCGTGCAGATGGGCGGCGTTGCCGAAAGCTCCGACCATCGCGAGTTCGGCCGCGCCTTCGTCGAGATCCAAAAGGACAGCCCGCTGTTCGAGGGCCTGTGGGCACCCGGCCAGCGCCACCAGGTGTGGATGAGCCATGGCGACCGCGTCATCTCCTTGCCCAAGGGCTTCGAAGTGTTCGGCAAGTCGGAAGGCTCGCCCTTCGCCATCTTCGGCAGCATCGAGCGCAAGATGTACGGCATCATGTTCCACCCCGAGGTGGTGCATACGCCCGACGGCGCCCGGCTGCTGCGCAACTTCGTCCACAACATCGCCGGCATCGAGGGCGACTGGACCATGCGCGCCTACCGCGAGCACGCGGTCGAGACGATCCGCAAGCAGGTCGGCAAGGGCAAGGTCATCTGCGCGCTGTCGGGCGGCGTCGATTCTTCCGTTGCGGCGCTGTTGATCCACGAAGCGGTGGGCGACCAGCTGACCTGCATCCTTGTCGACCACGGCCTGATGCGCAAGGACGAGGCCGCGGGCGTGGTGGCGATGTTCCGCGAGCACTACAATTTGCCGCTCATTCTGGTGAACGCTTCGGACCGTTTCATCGACGCCCTCGAGGGCGAGTCGGACCCGGAAAAAAAACGCAAGACCATCGGCGGGCTGTTCATCGAGGTGTTCGAGGAAGAGGCCAAGAAACTCGGCGGCGCCGAATTCCTGGCGCAGGGCACACTCTATCCCGACGTGATCGAAAGCGTCTCCTTCACCGGCGGCCCGTCGGTGACGATCAAGTCGCACCACAATGTCGGCGGCCTGCCGGCGCGCATGAACATGCAGCTGGTCGAGCCGCTGCGCGAGCTGTTCAAGGACGAGGTCAGGGCGCTGGGCAAGGAGCTCGGCCTGCCCGAAAGCTTCATCGGCCGGCATCCGTTCCCAGGTCCCGGTCTTGCGATCCGCTGCCCCGGCGGCATCACCCGCGAAAAGCTGGAGATCCTGCGCGAGGCCGACGCCATCTATCTCGACGAGATCCGCAAGGCCGGCCTCTACGACGCCATCTGGCAGGCCTTTGCCGTGCTGCTGCCGGTGCAGACGGTCGGCGTGATGGGCGACGGCCGCACCTACGAGTTCGTCTGCGCGCTGCGTGCCGTCACCTCGGTCGACGGCATGACGGCGGATTTCTACCACTACGACATGGCCTTCCTCGGCGCCGCCGCCACCCGCATCATCAACGAAGTCCGCGGCATCAACCGTGTCGTCTACGACGTGACGTCGAAGCCGCCGGGAACAATCGAGTGGGAATGATTCAGGCCCACTCAGGCGCCACCGAAAATACGCCAATCTGCGACGTAATGTACTGAAAACAAAAGTAAATCCTTTCAGAGACAATCAGCGACAATCGGTGCGCTAGGATTGGCTTTGACGGACCGCTTGACGGACCTTCCGCATATTGCCCACCCGATTTTTTCTGAGTACCGTCAGAGTCAATGAGGCTCGTGACGGTACTTTTTGTGCCTTAAGGCATTGAAGAAAAAGGGAATTTCCTGCCACGAAGCCTCTAAATTGTCCTGACGGTACTTTTCAGGAGGCAATGGGAATGTTGACGGACATCGCTCTTAAGGCGCTGAAACCAAAAGCTAAAATCTACAAGATTGCTGATCGTGACGGCATGTACGTCCGCGTCATGCCCAGTGGCGCGATCTCGTTTCGGCTGGATTACAGGCTGAATGGACGCCGCGAGACGGTCTATCTAGGCAGATATGGGAGAGATGGGATCTCGCTCGCGTTGGCACGAGAAAAGTGCCTCGACGCAAAGCGCGCTATTGGCGATGGCCGATCGCCGGCGATCGAGAAGCAGCGCGACAAGCGTCGCTTGAAAGAGGCAAAGAGCTTTGGCGAGTTCGGGGAGAAATGGCTCACTGCCGCGCCTATGGCCGACAGCACCCGCGCCATGCGGCGAGCCATCTTCGAGCGGGAGCTTCTTCCGACCTGGGGCAATCGCCTGCTGACGGAGATTACGCCGGATGACCTGCGGGCCCGTTGCGGCGCTATCGTTGAGCGTGGCGCTCCGGCGACCGCCATCCACGTTCGAGACATCTTGAAGCAAATCTACAGCTTCGCGATTTTGCACGGGGAGAAGGTGACCAATCCGGCTGATGAAGTTGGGCCCGCGTCAATTGCTACTTTCGTGCCGAAGGACCGTTCGCTTTCGCCCTCATAAATTCGCGTGATGCTGAAGCAGCTGGAGCACGTCGCCACAATTCCCACGATCCGTTTGGGAATGCGGCTTTATCTGCTCACCATGGTGCGCAAGAGCGAGCTGCAGGACGCGGTGTGGGACGAGGTCGATTTCGAGAATGCGGTCTGGACGATCCCGAAGGAGCGGATGAAGCGCTCGAAGGCGCATAACGTCTACCTATCGCGTCAGGCTCTCGACATCATGATTGCCCTGAGGACTTGTGCGGGAAATTCCAGATACCTTCTTCCATCGCGGTACGATGCGGACGCCCCGATGTCGCGTGCCACGTTTAATCGGATCACCTACGCAGTCGTCGAACGGGCGAAGGCGAACGGACTGCCTCTGGAACCGTTTACGGTTCATGACCTGCGGCGAACGGGCTCGACCCTGTTGAATGAGCTTGGCTTCAACAGCGATTGGATCGAGAAATGCTTGGCCCACGAGGACGGGCGCTCATCGCGAGGTGTCTACAACAAGGCAGAGTATGGGCTACAGCGCCGCCATATGATGCAAGAGTGGTCAGACATTGTCGATGCATGGGTAAACGGGAAGAAGCACATGCCGGCGCTCATCCCGCCGTCGATGCCGCTCTTTGAACCTGATCCAGGACTTTGACGGGTCGGGTTTGGCGTTGGGTCACGTTGGGACCGGCAGCGCGCAGAATTGGCGTTGAGCGACGGGCCGCCAACCAGGCCTGAACCTCGCTCAGGTCCCAAACGACGCAGCGCGGGGTCAAGGCGAAGCGTCGAGGAAATTCCCCCCGCTGCTCCATCTCGTAGATTGTGCTGTCGGCCAGAGGCACGATGTTCCGCAATTCCTTACGCCGAATGGTCCGACTCATTGTCGCGTCTTTCTTTGAAATCATGAAAACCTCCTGTCCGAGCGTTCGAAGAGTCTGGATTCAATCGATCATCAAGAAAAGGCGCATTTGGGAGGCGTCGTGGAAACGGCGAAAATTGAGTACAGACAGGACATACACGCGTCACCGAGCACTCCGCTGCGTCCTCTTCCTGCTTGTCGAAATGCATGGACTGGCCGCGCATTATCGCCAATGTCAGGCGATTGCCGGAGCGGACCGCCGCGGTCGGGGACAGTCGGTCCCGCGTCCCGGCCTGCGGCCGTCGCTATGCTGACGCTCCTACGGCTGTCCCGTTAACCGCCCGCGGCGGGGGCGAATTTCCTCCGTCCAACGCGCGACAATTGTCCGCTATTGCGGACGCGCGCAGGACTGCGGTTTATACGCCGTTTTTTCATTGGGCGCCGACTGTCGTCGGCGCGGATCGCAAGACAGCGCTGATCGGTCGCCGGGGCATATCAGTGCATATCTGAGCAGGTCGCAGACAAATGCCTGACGCGGCGACACCTACATGGTCCCATTGACTCTTTGCCGGGAAGAGAACAAATGAGGAACACACCGCAACCACTTCGCGTTCAAGGACAGATGAGTGCATTGGCGCCAACTGCTGCCATTTCCGACCTTCGCGATCGCATTGCGCGTCTCGAAGGCCGAAATCCGCGCGAGCGAGCGGTGCTCCCTTTCGACATCGCGTCTATCGATAGACATTTGCCCGGAGGTGGCGTGGCGCTTGGTGCTCTGCACGAGGTTGCCGGCGGCGGCAACGGTGCGATCGACGGCGCTGCCGCCTCATTGTTTGCCGCCGGGATTGCGGCCAGGACGCAGGGCAAAGTGCTGTGGTGTGTCACGCGCCAGGATCTGTTTGCGCCGGCAATTGCCCAAGTCGGACTTCACCCGGATCGGGTGATCTATGTCGAGGCGGGTGACGACAAATCCTTGCTCGCCTGCTTCGAGGAAGGTCTGCGGCACGTAGGGCTTGGGGCTGTAGTTGCCGAGGTTGCCCGTCTGTCGATGACGGCTTCGCGCCGCCTGCAGCTTGCATCCGAAGGTTCCGGTGCGATGGGCATCGCCATTCGCCGCTGGCGCCGCCAGACCGAAGCTGCCGATTTCGGGCAGCCGACGGCGTCTGTCACCCGCTGGCGGGTTTCTGTCCTGCCATCGCGGCCGCTTCCAGTGCCGGGCGTCGGTCGGGCACGATGGCAACTGGAATTGATCCGGTCTCGCGGAGGGGAAACGCTCGATATCGAAGTGGAGGCTTGTGATGCAAAGGGTCGTATCGCTCTTCTTTCCAAGCTGGTCGACCGACCGGCTCAGAAGGAAATTGGGCGACGTCTCGCCGCCACCGGATAGTCCTTTGGTGCTGGTCGGGCGGCAAGGCAATCGTCGCCTTGTGGTTGCCGCTGATCGCGCAGCCAAAGAAGCGGGCTTACGCGTCGGCATGCCGGCGACCAAGGCGCAGGCCCTCGTGCAGGGGCTGGCCGTTATGGACGCTGAGCCCGACGCGGATGCGGAGGCATTGGAGCGGCTGGCGCTATGGGCATTGCGGCGCTACGCGCCGATTGTCGCGGCAGATACTCCGGACGGATTGGTCATGGACACCACCGGCGCCGATCACCTTCATGGCGGCGAACAACTGATGCTGGCCGATATGGTCGACCGCCTCGGCGAGGTCGGGATCGCGGCGCGGGCAGCGGTAGCCGACAGCTGGGGTGCCGCACATGCCGTTGCGCGATACGTCAAGCAGGGCGTCAGCGTTGTCGCCGTCAATGAAACCTGCGATGCGATTTTTCCTCTGCCCATCGCGGCACTCCGGTTGCCTCATGCGATCGTCAGCGGTCTGCGGGTTTTGGGCTTCGACAGTGTGGGCGAGCTTCTGAAGCAGCCGCGCGCGCCACTGACCCTGCGCTTCGGGCCGGAACCCGGCCGCCGCCTTGACCAGGCCGCTGGACGCCTTGCCGAACCGATAGAGCCGGTGCGGCCAGCCGATATGGTCGAAGTGAAGCGCGCCTTCGGCGAGCCCATCAGTGCGGCTGAGACGATTGCGCGCTATGTCGGCAAGCTTGTTCAGGCGCTGTGTGTCGAGCTGGACACGAAGGGCCTCGGTGCCCGGCGTCTCGATCTGCTGCTCTACCGCGTCGACAACCGGGTCGAAGCCATTCGCGTCGGCACGGCCTTGCCGGTCTGCGATGTGAAGCGGCTGACACGACTGCTCTGCGACAAGATCGAGAAGATCGATCCGGGTTTCGGCATCGAGTTGATGCGCTTGTCTGCGCCCCTGGCTGAACCGCTGACACCCAGGCAAACCATTTCATCGCTCATCGAGCAACGCGACGCTGACATCTCGGACCTGATCGACATACTCGGCAATCGTGTTGGTGAGGAAAAGCTCTATCGGTTTGCCCCGGTTGCCAGTGACGTGCCCGAGCGATCGTTCCGCCGTGTAGCGCCCGCGTCCGTTGAGACCGGCGACGCCTGGCCAGACCATTGGCCGCGCCCGGCCCGTTTGTTTGCCGTGCCCGAACCGATCGAGGCCATTGCGCTGCTGCCGGACCATCCGCCGGCAAGCTTTACCTGGAAAGGCATCCGTCGAAGGGTGAAGCGCGCCGACGGTCCCGAGCGGGTCTTTGGCGAGTGGTGGAAGCGCGACGCCGAGCTCGCCGCCGTGCGCGACTATTTCCAGGTCGAAGACGATGCCGGCGAGCGGTTCTGGATCTATCGCGCTGGTGACGGCGAGGACGCCGCAACTGGTTCGCATCGCTGGTTCCTGCACGGCATCTTCGGATGACCGCACCTTACGTCGAACTGCAATGCACCTCGCATTTTTCCTTTTTGCGCGGGGCCAGCTCCTGCGAGGAATTGTTTGCGCAGGCCGCCCTTATGGACATGCCGGCTCTCGCCATCTGTGATCGAAACAGCCTGGCCGGCATTGTCCGCGCGCATGAAGCGGCGAAGGTGACCGGTGTCCGACTGATCGTCGGCTGCCGGCTGGATCTGGCGGAAGAGATTTCCATCCTCGTCTATCCGACCGATCGCGCGGCCTACTCCCGGCTTTGCCGGTTGCTGTCGCTGGGCAAGAAGCGTGGCGGCAAAGCAAAATGCGTTCTGCACTGGGCCGACCTTGTCGCTTATGGCGAGGGCCTCGTTGCGGTGTTCATCCCCGACCAGGTCGACGACACATCCTCGATGTGGCTGCGGCGGCTGCGCGAGGCTTTTGGCGACCGAGCTTACATGGCGCTAACCTTGCGGCGCCGTCCCAATGACGCGCTGCGGCTGCACGATCTGTCCAACCTTGCCGGGCAGGCCGGTGCGCCAACGGTCGTCACCAACGATGTGCTCTTCCACGAACCGTCACGACGCATCCTGCAGGACGTGGTCACCTGCATCCGCCACAATGTCACGATCGACGATGCCGGGTTTCGGCGCGAACGGCATGCCGACCGCTACCTGAAGCCGCCGGAGGAAATGGCGCGGCTGTTTGGCCGCTATCCCGAGGCGATTACGCGGACGCTTGAGATCGCCGAGCGCTGCCGGTTCTCGCTCGACGAGCTTGCCTATCAATATCCCGAGGAGCGGATGCTGCCCGGCCTGACGCCGCAGCAGGCGCTGGAGAAACTCACCTGGGAAGGCGCGACGGCGCGGTTTCCCGAGGGCGTGCCGGACAAGGTTGTTGGCACGCTCAAGCATGAATTGCAGCTCATCGAGAAGCTGCAATACGCGCCGTATTTTCTGACGGTCAATTCGATCGTGCGCTTTGCCCGCAGCCAGGACATTCTTTGCCAGGGCAGGGGATCGGCCGCCAACAGCGCCGT
Source organism: Mesorhizobium sp. M0088 (assembly GCF_040322895.1). Taxonomy (NCBI): domain Bacteria; kingdom Pseudomonadati; phylum Pseudomonadota; class Alphaproteobacteria; order Hyphomicrobiales; family Phyllobacteriaceae; genus Mesorhizobium; species Mesorhizobium sp. M0088. The sequence goes on along the minus strand of NZ_JAMYUI010000008.1, from coordinate 217,875 downwards.
CTGCTATGTGCTTGGCATCACCTCGATCGATCCCGACCGCAACGATCTGCTGTTCGAGCGCTTCGTCTCGGAGGAACGCCGCGAGCCTCCCGACATCGATGTCGATTTCGAACATGAACGGCGTGAAATCGTCATGCAATGGGTGTTCGACACCTATGGCCGTGAACACGCCGCACTTTGCTCGACCGTTATCCGCTATCGCTCGAAGGGCGCCTTGCGCGATGTCGGCAAGGCGCTTGGACTGCCCGAAGACCTGATCAAGATGCTGTCGTCGCAAGTGTGGGGCTGGTCGGCCGAAGGCGTTCAGCCAAAACATGCCGAGGACCTGAACATCAATCTCGGTGACCGCCGCCTGCGCCTGGCGCTGGACCTCGCCCGACAATTGATCGGCGCGCCGCGCCATCTGTCGCAACATCCTGGCGGGTTCGTGCTGACTCGTGACAGGCTCGACGACCTGGTGCCGATCGAACCGGCCGCGATGAAGGATCGCCAAGTCATCGAATGGGACAAGGACGACATCGACGCGTTGAAGTTCATGAAGGTCGATGTGCTGGCGCTCGGTATGCTGTCCTGCATGAAGCGCAGCTTCGATCTGCTCTCGCAACACAAGGGCATCATGCTCGATCTCGCAACGATCCCTGCCGAGGATCCGCGCACCTACGCCATGATCCGCAAGGCCGATACACTCGGCACCTTCCAGATCGAATCCCGCGCCCAGATGTCAATGCTGCCGCGCATCAAGCCGCGGACCTTTTATGATCTGGTCATCGAGGTCGCGATCGTGCGGCCGGGGCCGATCCAGGGCGACATGGTGCATCCATATCTGCGCCGGCGAGAGGGCAAGGAAGAGGTCGTCTATCCTAAGCCCGAGCTGGAAAAGGTGCTTGGAAAGACGCTGGGTGTGCCGCTGTTCCAGGAGCAGGCAATGCGGGTGGCGATCGAATGCGCCGGCTTTACGCCAGGCGAGGCCGATCAATTGCGCCGCGCCATGGCAACCTTCAAGCATACCGGTGGCGTCTCCAGCTTCGGCGCCAAGCTGATCGGCGGCATGGTGAAGAACGGCTACGAGCGCGAGTTCGCCGAAAAGACCTTCAAGCAGCTCGAGGGCTTCGGCAGCTACGGCTTTCCGGAGAGTCATGCGGCGAGCTTTGCGCTGATCGCCTACGCCTCGTCGTGGATGAAGTGCCATCACCCCGATGTTTTCTGCGCCGCGCTTCTGAATGCTCAGCCGATGGGTTTCTACGCCCCGGCGCAGATCGTTCGCGATGCGCGCGACCACGGTGTTGAGGTGCGCCCGGTCTGTGTAAACGCTTCGCGCTGGGACTGTACGCTGGAGCCCACTGAGCAAGAGGATCGGTTTGCCGTTCGGCTTGGCCTGCGGATGGTCCGCGGCCTGGCCAATGCCGACGCGGCGAGCATGGTCGGCACCCGAGCCGATCAACCCTTTGCGTCCGTCGACGACCTCTGGCATCGAGCTGGTGTTCCCGCCGCGTCGCTGGTTGAACTCGCCCAGGCCGACGCGTTTCAACCGTCACTATCGCTGGCGCGACGTGAGGCCCTATGGGCGATCAAGGCCCTACGCGACGAGCCGTTGCCGTTGTTTGCAGCCGCATCTGAACGCGAGCAGCGGACGGTGCCGGAGATCCAGGAGCCCGGCGTCACATTGCGTGCCATGACCGCCGGCGGCGAGGTCGTCGAAGACTACGGGCATGTCGGGCTTACTCTCCGCGATCATCCTGTTTCCTTCCTGCGCGCCGACCTGCGACGCAAGCGCATGGTCTCTTGTCGAGAAGCAATGCAGGCGCGCGACGGACAATGGCTTGAGGCGGCCGGGCTCGTGCTGGTCCGACAACGGCCTGGCTCAGCCAAGGGCGTGATGTTCATCACGCTCGAGGACGAAACCGGGATCGCCAATCTGGTTGTTTGGGTCAAGGTCTTCGAAAAATATCGCAAGGTCGTGCTCGGCGCCGGCATGATCGGCGTCTATGGGCGGATTCAGAGAGAAGGCGAGGTGGTCCATCTTGTTGCGCATCGGCTGAGTGATCTCTCCGCCGACCTAGCCAGCGTTGGCGATCGCGATGCTGCCTTCCCAATGCCGCACGGGCGCGGCGACGAGTTTCATCATGGCAGCCCGACGCCTGACCCGCGTGGCACGCCGAAGGGACCGAGGCCGCGCAACATTATCGATCCCTATCTTCACATCGACCAGATCAAGGTGAAGACACGGGATTTCAAATAGGTCTGAGTGCCGTGTGGCAATGCACAGGCTCCATCGAACGACTGAAATTGGGCCGTAACCCGTTGGTCCGCTATCGGGGCGAGGTCGGCGGGTAGCTGCCATTCGGCAGACGACCTCTGAGCCGACGTTGAGGCGGGTGCTGGCCCTGAGGAGGGGTTCTCATTGAGTGTGGTAGCGAGGCAGAGCTTTGCCAGATGGGGGCACTGGAGCAGCATCTAGCCTGGCGGATACGCCAGATCACGGACCTGCACTGCCACGGTCAGACTGCGCGGGCCGGAGCGGATCGGACCGTTCCTGGCGAAGTGACGTTCAGCTAGCCAGATAAGTTCTTGCAATCGATCGCAGTTCATTCTCGTCGATTATCTCACCGTGTCCGCAGTATGCCCTGTTGAACTCTATCTCCAGAAGCCGCAGCATTGTCTTTCGATAAACGTGCACGTCCGAACCCGGAAGATCATCGACCAATCGCCCACGATAAATCGCATCGCCGGCTAGAAAGTCGCCGTTGCGTTCATCGAGCAGCCCGAGCGACCCCGGCGAATGGCCAGGGAGGTGAAGAACCAGAAACGACCTATCTCCTGTCTCAATGGTGCAGCCTTCGTCCAGAATTCGGGACAATGGCGCTGGTCTGATCTGGAAATGCAGCGGCGACCATACCTCATGCGGTGACTTGCTGACGGCGTCGCGCTGCGCACGAAAGAGATGAGCCAATGTGTGTTCATCAGGCATGTCTTCGAAAAAAGCAGACTCCTCGCGATGGCCAAGTCTCGTCTCGAACTCGCTCAATGCGCCGACGTGATCGACATGGATGTGCGTTGCAACGGCTACGACCGGCTTGCCAGTCGGCAGGTCCAGCACGGGTCTGAGAGGCACGAGACCCATCCCCCCGTCGATGACAAGATCGACGTCGCGCCCGCGAATATGAAAGACATTGCTTCTGAAATAGGGATGAACGTGCGGCTCCCATATCCGCGTGATTCCCCGACCCAGAGTTTCGCGTGAGAACCAGTCGGCAGCACGGTGCACTTCGCCGGTTGCGGCAAGCGACATCAACGATGTCCCCGCCCTAGTATCTGCTCGATCTTCATCTGAAAGACGGTCAGAACCGAGACCATGGACATGTAGTAGATCAGCGCTGCGCCATACCATTCCAGGAAGCGAAAGCTGGTGGCGATCGCAAACTGAGTGACAGTCATAAGCTCCTTCAAGGAAATAACCGTCGCCAGCGAGGTTGCCTTCAGTAGCGAAATAAACTCGTTGACCAGCGCCGGCAGTGCAACGCGCAGAGCCTGCGGCAAGATGATCAGGAAGAATATCTGGCCCCGGTGCAGGCCAAGGGCCGCCGCACCTTCCGATTGCCCCTTGCCGATGGATGCATAGGAACTGCGTAGGATCTCGGTCAGGTAGGCGATCTGGATCAACGTCAGGGCCAAAAAGGCGGCGATGAAAGGAGTGAACCAGCTAGACCGGAAGACCGCCGAAATCTGCGGCAGCCCATTCCATATGAACAGCAGCACGAGCAGCGCCGGTGCACCACGAAAGAGCCAGACAAAGATGGCTATCCCCAAGCGGATCCAGTGCCGCTTGGACGTCGCCAGCGCCGCCGTCGCCAGGGATATCGCCAGGGCGACGGTCATCACGAGGAGCGAAAGCGTCAAGGTCAGCAAGGCACCCTTGGCGAGGGGCCAGCCGAACAGTGCCGTCAGGAAGAGCTTGGTGTCGAACACGGCCGTCCTTCCCTCAATTGGTCGTATGCTTGACGTTGGTGGCGGTCTCGGGAAGGTTCCATTTCTGCAGCAGCGTCTTCATCTCGCCGCTGCTCTGCAATGCCTCGATGGCCTTCACCAATGCCGCGCGGTTGTCACCGCCTTTTCTCAGATAGATCCCATAGGTTTCGCCGTCGCCATAGTTGTACGGCACCTGCAGGCGGCCTGGCATCTGCTTGATTCGAAATGCTGCGGTTGTGTCCTGGGTGATCGTCGCCGTTGCCCGGCCGACCAGAATCTGCTCGATGACCCCAGAAGCGGAAGGGTAGGTCTGTATCTGCGCTGGCGCCTGACCGGCCTTCGCCAATTCGGCGTTAAGATCGGCAGCTGTCTTTTCGTAGGTGGTGCCAGCCTCGATCGCTAGTACCTTGCCGCTCAGATCCTGCGGGGTTTTGGTTGTTTCGTCGGCGACAGCCGTCACCATCACGACGTTAGAAATGAAGTAGGGAACGGCATCGTAGGCCTTGAGCCGCTCCGCCGTGACCATGATCCCAGAAGCGACGAGATCGCACCGCTCGGCGCCGAGTGATGGTAGCAAACCCTTGAAGTCACCAACGACGTAATTTGTTGTGGCGTTCCATTGCTTTGCGATCGCATCGACGACATCGACTTCGAAACCGACAAGCTTCTCGTCTCCGGGGTTGGCGTAGTATTGCATCGGCGGAAAGTCGCCGCCTGTGCAGACGTTGAGCACACCGTCGCGCACCAGACTTATGTCGGTGGCCTGTGCAGCCGGAATTGTGGCGGACAGCATCGTAGCGATCATCCCGCCGAGAGCGAGTTTGGTTGAGGCAGAAATCGGCGCGTTAAACATTTCTAGGTTCCCCTTGTTTTTGTGATGGCTTTGCGCGGCCGGCAGTGCAGGGAACGTTATGTTGCGAGTATTTGGCAAACAAGCTAAATCTTTATGCGAAAACACGAGCAGTTTTTCTAAACAATGGTGTCAAATGGCTTTCCCATCGCTTCATTCGCTTCGCACCTTCGAAAGCGTTTCTCGACTGGGGAGCATCGCTGCCGCTGCCGCCGAACTTCATGTGACATCGGGCGCGGTAAGTCAGCAATTGCGTGCATTGCAACTGTCGCTCGGTCTCGACCTGTTCGAGAAGCACGGCCGCCGCCTTGTGCTGACGGGCCGCGGGACCGCGCTACAGAAGAGCGTGGGTGTTGCCATGCAGCAGATATCGGAATCTATCCGCGAAATATCGGCGGATGCCTATAGCGCCGCCGCGAAGGCGACCCTGACCGTATCGGTGCCTTCGGTTTTCGGAACGACCTGGCTAGCGGCGCGGATTTTTCGGTTTCTAGACGCGAACCCGGACATCCGCATGCGGATGCGCACGGCGGTGGGCTTCGAAGAGGTGGACTGGCGGGAAAGCGACGTCGCCATCGTCTATGGCAAACCGCCATGGACCGGATTCTGGTGGCGAATACTACATAGCATCTACGCGGCGCCAGTGTGTAGCGCACAATTGCTTCGCGGCCCAAACGCCATTCGTGAGCCGCGCGACGTCCTGAAACACCGCCTGCTCCACGAAGACGATGGCGACCAGTGGAGGCGTTGGCTAACCGAAGCGCGCGTGCCACGTTCAGTGGAATCCGATATCTATTTCGACAACTTTGCCATGGTGCTTCAGGCTGCGCGTGACGGTCATGGTGTTGCCCTTACAAACGACATCATTTCCTTCAGGGACCTGGATGAGGGCAGACTGGTTCAACCCTTGACGCTCAGTGTCGCGGCATCCCGAAGCTATTACTGCATATGCCATGAGGAAGGTTTGGCTAATCCGGTGATCGGCCGGTTCGTCGACTGGTTGGTCGACCAGGCGTCGAGACCGTCGGGCTGACGGCACAATGGCACCGCGTGCCTGCCTCGACGCAGGTCTGTTTGGAAAAGCGATGGTCGGGGTGAAAGATGCATACGTTTCGTGCCGAGCCGCGCGGCCCTTCGAACAGCCGTGGATCCAGGGCAACCTCGAGATCCCGAGATCCGCCCACCCGGCCAGGATGTGCCCGCCGATCTGGTCGTAGCTTCCCGAACTCGACCGGACATTCGAAGCGATCTTTGCGTGGATGATCGCCACCACCTTGGGCAGTCATCGACCGCGTTAAGGTTGGCTTCTCGGTGCCCATCGACGCTGCTGATTTCTCATGATCTCAGATGAAGGGGCTTTTTGCCTTGAGGAGTATTGGCTGGATAGGACTCGACACGTAGGGAGCGGCAGTTGCCAGCAATGGCAACTTTGAGACGCGAAGCTGTGTGCGCTGCGCATGGCTATGTCCGATCTTCGTGAGTGGACGGGACCGCCGGAATGACTGCCATTGGGCGCAAAACAGTCATGCGGGCTTCACTTCGTAGCGTGCTGAGGCTCAGAACGGGACTGGTAAACGGTTGTTTTTGGCCCTTATAGCCCTTGGGTCGACGAGTGCCGGCGTTGGTGCAGAGTCAGTCGCTCCCTTCTCGAACGGCCTCGACCGCCAACGACCCGGCCGGCAGGGCCGTCAGCAGCTTGGCCTCCGGTTTTGTGAGATGGATCCATGCCGCCCAGTCTTCCGGACGCAGCACGACAATCTGGCGATTGTGGATGGGCGCGACGTCTGGGCCGGGTTCGGTCGTCAGCATCGTGAAGGCGGGCGGATGATTGCCCTGGCCCTCACGCCAAAGGCCTGCGATCGCCATAAAAGGGGCACTCGTCAGGGTGAACCGGTGCTTGGCTTTCGGATATTTCTTACCGGTGAACTCGAAGAAAGCGCTTGCCGGAATCAGGCAGCGATTGCTGTTGGCGAAGCTTCGCCCTTCTGAACGGAAGTTGAAGACCGGCCCGCCTTTGCCCGAAGGCGGAAAGCTGAAATTCATTGGAACCAGCTCGATCAGATTGCCGGCCGCGCGCATGACCGGCCCCATGTCGTTGATCTTGACGTCGTCCGACTGAGGCAGGTCGAGTTCTGTCTGTTGCGTGGGGATGCCGAGTTCCAGGTCCTGCATCATCTTGCAGTATTCGGCCCACCGGATGTGTTGTTCGTAGTCGTTGCACATGACCGTTAGCTTAGCGATTTTTCGTCGTTTTTCGAGATCCTATCGGGCGTCCCCTGACGGGCCGGATTGTGGGCAAAGCTGAAGTCCCGCCTGCGACGGGTCTTCGCCCATACGGGCTTCCATCCCTGACGCGAGATCGGTCACGCCGGCGGTCCTTCCTTCGGCCGGTGGATATCAAGACGGGTCGATGAGAGTGAGAGTGCGGACCGAGTTTGCCGTGACGGGTTGAAGGTCGGGAGAGAGGCTCCTGGCGCCCGTCGCGGAGAACCGCGATGTCCAGAGACACCGCTCGCGCCCGTTCCGGCAACGACCGCACGGGCCTCTATCATGAAATCACCGACAAGATCATCGCCGAGTTGGAAGCCGGACGCATCCCGTGGGTGCAGCCCTGGGGGACGGCGGCGGCACGGGCGCCGCTCGCCATGCCGGAAAACGCGTCGACCCACCGGCGCTACTCTGGGATCAACGTCCTGATCCTGTGGGGCGCGGTCATCGAGCACGGATTTACCGGCCAGAGTTGGCTTACATTCCGCCAGGCGCTTGCCCTCGGCGGTAACGTCAGGAAGGGAGAGCATGGCGCGACCGTCGTCTACGCCGATCGCTTCGTGCCCGAAGATGAGCGCAAGCGAGCCCGTGAGAGCGGGGACGAGGCACAGGCAATTCCATTCCTCAAACGCTTCACAGTCTTCAACGCCGATCAATGCGAGAACCTTCCGGAGGACATCGCCGCCGTCGCACCACCGCCTCCGCCGGGCATGATCGAACCGCAGGCGGAGGCGCTGATCTGGGCCACGGGCGCGGATTTTCGGATCGGCGGCAGTCGCGCCTTCTACAGCCCTGCGAGCGACCTCGTGCAGGTCCCGCCGCCAGCCGCCTATTTCGAACCGATCAATTGGCACCGCACCGCATTCCATGAACTGGGGCATTGGTCGGGTCATTCCTCCCGGCTCGGCCGTGATATGGCCGGTTCCTTCGGTTCCAAATCCTACGCGCGGGAGGAACTGGTGGCAGAGATGGCGGGGGCCTTTGTCTGCGCTTCTCTCGCCATCGTGCCGACGGTGCGCCATGCCGACTACATCGGCTCGTGGCTAGCGGTCCTGCGCGAGGACAATCGCGCCATTGTCCGTGCCGCCAGCGCCGCCTCGAAAGCCGCCGAATTCATCCTTGGCTTCCAGCCTGGCGTGGATCAGCAAGCGACCGCGGCAGCAGCAAATGACAAACGGGAGGCGGCGTGATGGGGCCACGCCGAACCGGAGTCCGGACCGCGCTTCGCCTGCTTCCGGTTCGGTGGCCATGAGAGTGAGAGGGGTACCGGTATTTCATGACGGGTTTGGGTCGAGAGAGAGGCTCTCGGCGACCGTCGCGGAGAAAATACCATGGCTACTGCCGTTCAAAAGATCACCTTGTCGTCCTCGCGCGACATTCCTTTCAACAAGCTGGTGCTCGCCCAGACCAACGTCCGGCGCATCAAAGTCGAGTTCCCACGCGGCATCGTGCAGGGCGAGATGCCGCCCCTCTTTGTCATCGGGTCGGACGGCGAGGCGCAGATCGCCAACAGCCGTGTCTACCAGAACACCCTGATCGTCGACCGTCTCTTCGGGGCGGCCGAATTGCGCCTTGGCGGCGGCAAGCGCCAACAAACCGTAAGGATCATCCGCACCGATGGGCAGAGGAGGGGCCTGTGGATGTCAAGTTTTAGCGCGGGGTCGAACTCGACCGACACACCGCGGCAAAGAGGAGGGGAACAGTCATGAACGAGACCGAAATCGCTGCCGCCCCGATGCGGCTTCGCGCCGACCCGCCCCGCGTCACGCGGCTGTCCCGCAAGGTGATAGCTGGTATCGGCTTCGCCGCGTCGGTCGGCATAGGAGGCGCGCTGATATACGCGCTTCAGGTGAGCAACAAAGATACGCGGAGCCAGGAGCTATACTCGACCTCCAACCGACAGCCCGCAGATGGACTAGCCGGCCTGCCGCGCGACTACACCGGCCCGGTTCTTGGGCCGCCGCTTCCTGGCGATCTCGGCCGGCCGATTCTCGACGCCCAAAACAAGGGGCAGCCCGTCGTGCCGCCATCGATCGCCACCCCCATGGTTGATGAGGCTGAGCAACGCCGGCGGGCCGAGGACGAGGCGGCCAGAACCTCGCGTGTTTTCTTCCAGGCAGGACAGGTACACGCGGCGATGACCGAAATGCCTGCTGGACTTGCCCCGCAGAACCTCGCCGGCTCTGAACTTACGGGTCAGATCGGCCAGCCGACCGCGCAGGATCGCCAGCTTGCCTTCCTGAATGCGGCCGCTGATCGCCGCACCGTGGTGCCGGATCGCGTCATGCCGCCGGCGTCGCCCTATGTCTTGCAGGCAGGCGCCGTCATCGCTGCTGCGCTGATCACCGGCATCCGTTCCGACCTGCCAGGTCAGATCACCGCGCAGGTGACCGAGAATGTCTACGACAGTCCGACTGGTCGGGCGCTGCTGATCCCGCAAGGCGCGCGCATTGTCGGGCAATACGACAACGATGTTGGTTTTGGTCAGCGACGGGTTCTGCTTGCCTGGAACAGGCTGATCTTTCCCAATGGACGGTCGATTGTGCTGGAGCGCCAGCCCGGCGCCGACGCTCAAGGCTATGCCGGCGTAGAGGATGGTGTCGATTACCATTGGGCCGACCTGTTCAAGACAGCGGCGCTGTCGACCATTCTCAGCGTCGGAGCGGAGGCTGGCTCGTCGGGCCAGGAGAGCGACATCGTGCGCGCACTTCGACAAGGGGCGTCGGAGAGTGTCAGCCAGACCGGGCAACAGATCGTCCAGCGCCAGCTCAACATCGCGCCGACACTGACCATACGGCCGGGTTTCACGGTGCGTGTCGTCGTTACGCGCGATCTCGTGCTCGAGCCCTATGGAGACTGAAATGGCCAAGCTGAAGCTCAGTCCGATTGCCGACGACAAGCCCGTCAAGGTCACGGTGGAACTGCCGGCGCCACTGCACCGCGATCTGTCGAGATATGCCGAGATCCTAGGACGCGAGTCGGGGCAAGGCGCCGCCGATCCTGTGCGCTTGATCGTGCCCATGCTGGAGCGTTTCATCGCGACGGATCGCGGCTTTGCCAAAGCCAAGCAGGAGCGGAAGGCTTAGATCGAGAGATCGTGGAGCAGGGCGATCTACAGCGCCGCCAGCGCATTGTTGCACCACAGGCAGTTGCCTTTGATTGTTACGCGGCGGCGGACATTGTCGGCTCAAAGGCAGACACGATCGCCTCGAGTGAAACATTCAAGGCGTTTGAGAATGTCCTGCCTTTCTGCCAGACCGCCACGTAATGATAGAGCGCGGAGGGTTCCACCGGTTTTATGCCAAGATTAAACGCTGCATATTCACGCGCGATAATCTCGTTCGTGATTGCGATGCCCAGCCCTGCGGAGACGTAGCCCGCTTCGTGCCCGTTGCAGTCGAATTCCACCAGTATGTTTGGCTCAACACCCTCGAAGCGCAAGGCGTTGAAGTTCATTTGATGGGAGGCGAATTGAGGATCGATGTCGACTATCGTTTCTCCGGCGAGGTCATGAGCCTCAATGCGCGACTGTTTTGAGAAGCGATGGTCCGGATGAAAGATGCATACGTTGCGAGCCGAACCCAGGGCCGCCCATTCGAACAACTGGGGATCAAGAGGCAGCCTTGAGATTCCAAGATCTGCCCGTCCGGCGAGGATGTGCTCTCCGATCTGGTCGTGGCTCCCCGAGATCGATCGGACATTCGAAGCGGTTTTTGAATGAATGGTCGCCACCACTCTGGGCAATGTCACAAAGCCGAAGACCGAAGGCGCTGCAATCGCGATCCGATGTTTTTCATCGTTCTTCATAGCGAAAATGGACGCTTCCAGTCGATCCAGAGACGTCAAAGCAAGCTCGATGTTCCGCAGCAGTTCCCATGCTTCCTGCATTGGGACGATGCGGTTGGTTGATCTTTTGAACAGTACGATCCCAACCGTCGCCTCAAGTTGCTTCACATGTTGACTGACTGCCGGTTGGCTGATCCCCAGCGACCGTGCGGCCTTGCGCGTGGAACCGGCCCGCAGCACCTCGCGAAAAACCTGCAGTTGTCGGAGCTTCAAGCCGCTTTGCAGCAACTCCATTCTTTTGCATTCCTTTCCCGCTCCGTGACGAGGCGACCGTCGATTTGGTTGCCTCAGGCGCGATGGTTCGAGACCAATTATCCGGATCATCACGCAAGCTTTGAATCCACTATAATATGGTCATTATAGTGACTGGTAAAGCGGGTCGTTTGCTTATCGCTATGCGCGCATGCGACTGGCGGAGATTTTTGGAGCGAACGTTCGCAGGGTCCGCCTGAAACGCGGCATGACCCTGGAATCCTTGGCTACAGAAGCAAGGCTCGCGTACAGCTATATGGGCGGCATAGAACGAGGGCAAAGAAACCCTAGCCTCGACGTAGCCGAGAGGATCGCAAAGGTATTGGACACCGATCCGGTGACGTTGTTCAGCTCAACTTCGTCAGGGTAGCAGCTTGCGAAATAGCAGCAGAACAGGGCTGGCGTCGGGCTCCTGTTTGACCCCCTATATGCCAACGATCTGCGTTGACCGCACCTCGATCCTATAACGGTCAGTTATAGGGCAAATCTTAAAAATTATAGATTGATCGAGCGACTGTAGGGGCTATTTTGACTCGAAGCGCAAATGACCTTTAGAGCGCTGCTAGAATACTTTGCTACTCTAGGTAATCATCAGAATTAACACCGCTGGAAAAGCCACGCGCTGCTCGAATTGCGGGCCGAAAGGTGCGCCATGAACGGTTTTGCTGCTCAGTTTCTTGTCGCATTCACGGTCACGCTCAGCCTTGCGCTTGTCAGCGGGTCTGTGGGTACAGTTTTCGGGCTGTTGCTGGCCATTTCCAAAGGCGCTGCCGCGCCACGGCTAAGACGGGTTGTGACGGCCTACACGACGGTCGTTCGTGGTGTGCCAGAACTTGTCATTATCCTGCTCATCTATTTCGGGGGAACCACGTTTGCCAGCATAGTCGCTGGCCGGTACGTCGAGGTGAATGCGTTCACCGCAGGGGTGATCGCGCTCTCGGTCGTATTCAGCGGGTATGCAACCGAAGTGTTTCGCGGCGCGATTGCCGCCGTGCCGGCGGGGCAAACGGAAGCCGCCAGGTCACTAGGGTTGAATGCCTGGCAGCGCTGGGCATTCATCGTCGGGCCGCAGATGCTGCGGTTGGCGCTGCCAGCCTACGGCAATCTTTGGATCTCGCTCTTCAAGGATACCGCCTTGGTGTCGATCGTCGGCCTGACCGACATCATGCGCGTTGCCTTTGTCGGCGCCGGATCTCTGCACGCGCCGTTGGCCTTCTATCTCGCGGCCTCTGCCCTCTATCTCGCTCTTACAACGATAACACTGCTGTCGATCCGGTTGGCCGAGCGTCGCTACCCCGCATTCGGTCAATAGGGGGAACTGCCGATGAACCTCCAATTGATGCTCGATGCGTTGGTGCTGCTGTCTTCAGGGGTTGGGCTCACCCTGACGCTCACGGTGCTGTCGCTGATGACGGGATTTCTTCTATCGGTGCCGCTTGCATTCGTTCGTGCATTTGCACGCCCGAGCCTGTCAATGGCGGTGTTGGGCTACACCTATGTCTTCCGCGGCACACCCATGCTGGTGCAACTCTTTCTGCTCTACTACGGCCTTAGCCAATTCCAAGCGGTGCGGGCGAGCATCTTTTGGGTCTTGCTTCGCGACCCATTTTGGTGCGCCTTGCTGACCTTCTCTCTGAACAGCGCGGCGCATACGACCGAGATACTGTGTCGGGGTCTTCAGTCCGTGCCGAAGGGCCTTATTGAGGCTGCTAAGGCCCTCGGTTTGAAACGCCTGCAAATCGCCCGCCTTGTCACCTTTCCGATCGCTTTCAGGATATCGCTTCCGGCCTATGGGAACGAAGTCGTGGGCATGATCAAGGGTTCATCCCTGGCGAGCACCGTGACGCTTCTCGAGGTCACCGGCATGGCGAGACAGATGGTGTCGACGACATTCCCCCCTTTCGAAATCTTCATCGTCGCTGGCGCGATCTATCTGTCGCTGACCACGGTCGCTGTGAAAGCAACTCAGTTCCTCGAGTGGCGGCTCTCGACCGACGGTCCTCCCGGCGGAAGACGCAGGCTGCGACCGAAGCAGGCGCTCTGCGAACCAGACATCACGACACTCACGCCGTGACCTTGCGGCCTGCCGGCTGCATCCCATCGAAACCAATGAAAGAGGTGCTCCATGCGCATACCCTTGGCTATTGCTATTTCTGTCGCGTCAGTGATTTCGGCCTTGCCGGTTCGAGCCGAAAGCGAGCGAGCGATATCGATCGCGACGGAAGGCGCTTCGCCCCCCTGGGACGGCACCGACGCGAACGGCGAACTCTACGGGTACGACGTCGATGTCGGGCGCGAGTTTTGCCGCCGCATCGCCATCAAATGCAGGTTCGTGGCGCAGGACTGGGACGGGATTATCCCTGCTCTGGTCGTTGGCAAGTTCGACATCATCATGTCTGGCATGGCGATCACCGAGAAGCGCAAGCAATCAATCGCATTCTCGGTTCCCTACGCCGGCGGCTTCAACCAGTTCGTGGTGCGCAAGGAACTGGGGCTCGACGCAGGGGACACCAAACAGAGGGTCAACCTCTCGGCGGTCGGGGACAAGGAAAAGGCAGCCATCGACCACGTCAGGACCGTGCTCACCGGCAAGGCCATCGGCGTACTGCGCTCATCGAATTCGGAGGCTGTCCTGAAAGATCTCCTCGGCGATGTCGTGACCATTCGCAGCTATGACAGCCTGGACAATCTGAAGCTCGATCTGGCCGCAGGGCGCGTCGACGGCGGGCTTGCCGACTACTTCACATGGCGGGACTTCCTCGAGACGCCTTCCGGTTCGATCGCGGTGTTTTTTGGTCCGGAACTGAAGGGCGGCCTTTGGGGACCGGGCGTCGGTGCCGGCATGCGCAAGGACGATGCCGAGTTGCTCGCCAAGTTCAACGCGGCCATCGATGCGGCCACCAAGGATGGGACGCTCTCCGCCCTGAGCGTGAAATGGTTCAAGACGGATATCGCGCCAGCCATATCGAAGTAGCGGCATAGCCCGCATCGACGTGGCGCTGGCCGAGGCCGGCGCCAGATATTCTCATCCCTTGAGGCGTGTACCATGAAAGACCATTTTTGCGCGGTCGTAACTGGCCAATCTCTGATCACCCATGACGTCCGCACTATTCAAGACGAACGGTTCGCGGACGTGGTCCGCTTCCTGCGGCAAGGCGACCTCGTCTTCACCAATTTCGAGTCGACGATCCTCGGCAAGCACGGCGGCTGGCCAACCAAGGGCAAGTACTTCGGCTACTCCACCGCTGAGGTGCTGGACGCTTTGAAGGCGATCGGCTTCAACGCGCTTGCCCTCGCGAACAACCACGCCTTCGATCTTGGTCCTCAGGGCGTACTCGCAACGCTGGAGGAGGTGCAAGCGCGCGGTTTCCTTCATGCTGGTCTAGGTGTCGACGAGGCGAATGCCACGAGACCTGGCTGTCGCCAATTTGGCGCGCGCCAGGTGTCGCTTCTAGCCATCGACGCGGGTCCCGGCCCCGCCAACATGTATGCCGAAAATGGTACGTCGTTCCGCCCCGCTCGCCCTGGCGTCAACCGGCTGAAGGCTGTTCGCAAGATCGGCGTGCCGGACGGGCATCTTCGGAGATTGGCAAGGCTCGGCGACCATTTGCAAAGCTCTCCTGGCGGACAAGTTCCAGTCAGTCAACCATGACCGCGCCCACACCGGCGCGCCGATCCTGACCGACAGCCTGACATGGTTCGACTGCACCGTTCACAGCCGCCTCGAGGCCGGTGACCACATCATCCTGGTCGGCCAGGTCCAGGCTTTCGGAACCAGCCCATCGGCGCCGCTCGGGTTTTGCCGCGGCCGTTACGCCAGCGTGAAGGATCCGCTGCCCGCCGGCTGGCTGGCCTCGCAGGACATGATCATCGGCTATCTTGTCGAAGCCGGCGACCGCATCCTCTTGCGCACGGATGGCAAGGGAAGCTGGGTGCTGCCGACGGCGCGGCGCCGCAAGGCCGACAGTCAGCTCGTCCTCGATGGCGGCGACGCGCTGACCCTCGTCCCTGAAAACACCTTCCTCTATTCGGTCTTCGACGTCGCCGACAGCGACCCGGGCTATCTCATCTACCGCGCCGAACTGAGCCTTGAGAGCGCTGAAGCAGCACTTCCGGATGGCCACGCCTTCTTTTCCGTCGACGCGCTGCCCTATGAGCGGGTTGCCACCCATGAATTGCGCGCCATGCTGCGCCGCTATGCGCGGGAGCGCCAGGACAAGCGCTTCGGCATTTACATCGACACCGGCGACGGCGGCCGCGTCGCCATGATCGACGGCCAGTCGCAATCGTGGACGCAAGCCGCATTCGAATGATGCTTCACCCAGGACAGACAGCATGAAAACGACGGTCGGATCGCTCGAAGGCTCACGCCAGAACCTGTTCATCGACGGTGCGTTCGTGGCGCCGAAAGGCGGGCAGTATATCGACAGTTTCGACCCGACCACCGGCAAGCCCTGGTACCAGTTCGCCGAGGCCGGCGCCGAGGATGTCGGCGCGGCCGTCGAGGCAGCACTCGCTGCCTTCGCCGCTCCGGCCTGGCGGCGCATGACCCAGACCGACCGCGGCAGGCTGGTGCGCCGGCTGGCGGAACTGGTGCTGGAGCACGCCGACGCGCTGGCGCTGATCGAGACGCGCGACAACGGCAAGCTGCTCAAGGAAATGCGGGCGCAGATGCGCGCCATGCCCGACAGCTACACCTATTTCGCGGGGATGGCCGACAAGCTGCTCGGCGACACCATCCCGGTCAACAAGCTCGACATGCTCAACTTCAACCTGCGCGAGCCGATCGGCGTCGTCGGCATGATCACGCCATGGAACTCGCCGCTGATGCTGCTCACCGGCACGCTCGCGCCATGCCTGGCGCTCGGCAACACGGTCGTCGTCAAGCCGTCCGAGCATGCCAGTGCCTCCACGCTCGCTTTGGCCGAGCTGATCATGGAGGCCGGCTTCCCGGCCGGCGTCGTCAATGTCGTGACCGGCACCGGCGCCGTGGCTGGGGACGCGCTGACGCGCCATCCTGGCATCGCCAAACTCGTCTTCACCGGTTCGACCGTGACGGGCCGGCGGATTGCCGCCAATGCGGCGCAGAATCTCATTCCGTGCTCGATGGAACTCGGCGGCAAGTCGCCGCATGTCGTCTTCGGCGATGTCGATATCGACCATGCCGTCAACGGCGTCGTGTCCGGTGTCTTCGCGGCCGCGGGGCAGTCCTGCGTCGCCGGTTCGCGCTGTTTCGTCGAGGCCAGCGTCTACGACCGCTTTGTCGAGGCACTGGTCGAGCGCACGCGGCGGGTGCGGGTCGGGCTGCCAATGTTGGAGGAAACTGACATCGGTCCGCTGGCGCTGTCGGCGCAACTCGCCAAGGTGGAAGGCTACGTCGCCTCGGGCGTGCGTCAGGGCGCGAGTATCGCGGCCGGCGGCCGGCGGCCGCAGGCGGCCGAGCTTGCCGGTGGCTGGTATTTCGAGCCGACCGTGATGACCGATGCCGACAACGGCATGGACTTCATGCAGGAGGAGTTGTTCGGTCCCGTCGTCGGCATCATGCCTTTCTCGTCGGAAGACGAGATGATCCGTCTCGCCAACGACACCCGCTATGGGCTGGCCTCCGGCATCTGGACCCGGGACATCAACCGCGCGCTGCGTTTCGCGAGGAACGTCGAGGCCGGCACGGTCTGGATCAATACCTATCGCGCTTCCTCCTTCATGTCCGCCAATGGCGGCTTCAAGGAGAGCGGCTATGGCCGGCGCGGCGGCTTCGACGCCATGGAGGAGTTCTCGCGGCTGAAGAACGTCGTCATCGACTATTCGGGCGCCATGCAGGACCCCTTCATTATCCGCCTTCGCTGACCAAACCCGACGCACTGGGGAGACCGACATGAAATTCGCCGTTTCGCTGACCATGGAACGCTTCTCGCCCGACATGCCGATGTCGAAGGTGAAGAGCAATCTCCTCGAGTTGGCGCGCATGGCCGACGAGGGTGGCTTCGAGACGCTGTGGACGGCGGAGCATCACACGATCGAATGCACGATCTCGCCCAATCCCCTGATGACGCTGACCTGGCTTGCCCAGCACACCGAGCAGATCCGCCTCGGCACCTCGACGCTGGTCGCGCCCTACTGGAGCCCGATCCGGTTGGCAGGGGAGGCGGCACTTTGTGATCACCTTACCGGCGGGCGGCTGGAGTTCGGCATCGCGCGCGGTTCGTACCAATATGAGTTCGACCGCATGGCCGGCGGCATGCCGCAGCAAGAAGGCGTTGCCTATCTGAAGGAGCTGGTGCCGGCGGTGAAGAAGCTGTGGGCACAGGATTATGCCCATGACGGCGATTACTGGAAGTTCCCACTCGCCGCCGGCGTGCCGAAGCCGCTGCAGAAGCCGCATCCGCCGATCTGGGTGGCCGCGCGAGACCCGGGAACCTTCGACTGGGCGGTCGGCATCGGCGCTTCGATCCTGTCGACGCCCTTGTCGGCGCCGGCCGCCGAGATCGCCGTGCTCGGCGAGAAATTCCGCAAGGCCGTCGCCGATCATCCAGAGGTGCCGCGCCCGCGCCTGATGATGCAGCGGCGCACCTGCGTCTACGAACGAGCGCAGGACTGGGAGATCGCGGTCGGGCATGCCATTGACTATGGCCGCGCGTTCGAGAACCTGTTCCAGAACATCGGCACCGTGCAAAACGGCTTTCCCGAAGCTATCCCCTACGAGAGCGTCAAGGGCAAAGACAATTACAATCCCGAGAACATCCGTCGCAACCTGATGTTCGCACGCCCGACGAGGTGATCGAGAAGCTGCTCGACTATGAAGCCGCGGGCGTTGACCAGTACTGCCTCGGCCTGACGTTCAACCTGCCGTTCGAGCTGCAGAAGAAGACGATCAAGCTGTGGGTCGACGAGGTGATGCCGGTCTTCGCCGCGCGCGAGCGCGAAAGGGCGCGCCAGGCGGCGAGGGCGTGACCATGGCGCGCTCCGGCCAGCTCGATGTCGAGGGCGTACTGCTCAACTGGCGCCTTGAGGGTGAGGGTGGGTTGCCGCTGGTCTGCATCCATGGAGTCGGCTCCTATCTCGAAGCCTGGAGTGGCGTGGCGGGCCAACTGAAAGATCGCTTCTCGGTTCTCACCTTCGACCTGCGCGGCCATGGCCGCTCCAGCCGGATCAAGGGCCGTTACGAGATCGATGATTTCGTCAAGGAAACGCTGGCGCTGGCCGACCATGTCGGGTTTGCCACCTTCCATCTGGCCGGGTTTTCACTGGGTGGCCTGATCGCACAGCGCCTGTCGCTGACGCATGCCGAGCGCCTGAAAAAACTGGTGTTGCTGTCGACGGTCGCCGGCCGCACGACCGAGGAACGGCACGCGGTGCGTGGCCGGCTGGCGGCGCTGATGGCGAGCGATGCCTCAGTGCATCATGCAGCCTCGCTGTCGCGCTGGCTGACGGAGGATTTTCAGGACAGCAACCCGGAGGTCATCGTTGAGTTGCGCCGGCGTGACGCTGAAAACGACCGCGACTGCTATGCGGCCGCCTATCGCGTTCTGGCCGAGACCGATTTCGGCGGCATTCTCGACCGCATCACCTGCCCGACGCTGATCGTGACCGGGGAGGACGATCAGGGCTCCAGCCCGCGGATGGCACGGCTGATGCACGAACAGGTGCAAGGGTCGCAACTCGCCATCCTGCCCGGACTTCGTCATTCGATCCTGATCGAGGCGCCGGCTCGGGTTGCCACCCTGATGGGCGATTTCCTGATGGACGCTGACCGCGGGAAAGGGGGCGGCGCCGATGAATAGCAGCCTTCGCGATGCGAAAGCGAACGCCGGACACCACTGGCTGCACGACACCTCGCAGGGAGCGGGCCGAGACCTTCCCTGTGATCGGGGGAATGGCGACGGCAAACATCCTCCGCGACATCGGAAGACCGGACCGGCCACGACGTCGCTAAATCGGCGGGCCTTTGGGAGAGGACGCCGACCAGGTCGGCACGAAATTGGGACGTCACGACCGGCTGAACGGAAGTGACTGCAAGGAACTGAACAACAACAGGGGAATACGGATATGACATTCTGGAACAGACCACAGCTGACGTTGGCCGCGATGGCGCTTGCGCTTGGCGCATATCCTGCTCACGCAGGCGCGGTGCTCGACCGCGTTGTGGCGGCCGGCACGCTCAAGGTGGCGACCGATGCCAACTGGGCGCCGCAGTCCTTCGTGAATTCCAGCAACGAGCTGGACGGCTTCGATGTCGACGTCGCCAAAGCCATCGGCAAGCACCTCGGCGTCAAGGTCGAGTTCATCACGCCCGGCTGGGACATCATCACCGCCGGCCATTGGGCGGGGCGCTGGGACATGCATGCCGGCTCGATGACGCCGACCAAGAAACGCGCCGAGATCTTCGATTTTCCGGCGGTCTACTATTACACGCCGGCGGCCGTTGCCGTGCACAAGGACAGCAAGGCCAAGACGCTGGCAGATCTCGACGGCAAGGTGGTCGGCGCCACCAGCACCTCCACCTTCGAGGCCTATGCCAAGAAGGATCTGACGCTCGACGCCGCCGGCGCGCCGCCATTCGAGTACAAGCTCAACCCGAAGGAGGTCCGCTCCTACGAGAATTCGACGACCGCCTTTGACGACCTCCGCCTCGGCGACGGCGTGCGCCTGGACGCGGTGGTCTCTTCGCTACCGTCGATCCTCGATGCCGAGAAGGCCGGCTACCCGATCAAGCAACTAGGCGATCCGGTATTCTACGAGCCGCTGGCGATTGCCATCGAACGCGGCGATCCCGAACTCTCCGCCAAGATCGGCGACGCCGTGAAAGCGATGAAGGAGGATGGCACGCTGAGCAAGCTCTCCGAAAAGTGGTACGGGCAGGATTATTCGAAGACCAACTAGCCCCTTTCAAAGGCGGCCTGCCCCCCGGCAGGCCGCCGAACAGCCGGTGCTCAAAGATGCTCTATCCCGATACCGTCGAAGCCGAAATCCTCGTCCACAAACCCTGGTTCGTGGCTACGATGTTCGGCGTCGTTCTGCTTCTCTTCATGGCTTTCAACATGTCGAGCACCAGCTTTGCCGAACTGATGCGCCCCGTGATCGGCGAACCGTCGGTGAGTGGCTTCTACGGCCGCTTTGCCATTGCTTTTGCCATCGCAGTGATCTTCACCTTGAACGTCGTGCTGATCGGCTTCGCGCCGCTCAAGTTCCAGATCGGCATCGTCTGGCTCGAACTGCTGCTCCTGTTCATCGCCTTCTTCGAAACGTTCCATCTCAGCCTGCCCTTTATCAGGGAGAAGCTGCCGTTCCTGATTAGCCAGGGCGTTGTCACCACACTCTACGTCTCGGCCATTTCGATCGTTATCGCTTCCGTCATCGCCGTCGCCGGTGCGGTGGCCAAGCTTTCCAGCAATGGCTTCGCCTACGCCATCGCCAGCTTCTACACCTCCTTCTTCCGCGGCCTGCCGCTACTGATGCAGGTCTATCTGATCTATCTCGGGCTGCCGCAGCTCGGCTTTGTCATTGATGCGGTTCCGGCCGGCATCCTGGCGCTATCGCTCTGCTACGGCGCCTACATGACCGAGATCTTCCGCTCCGGCATACAGAGCATCGATCGCGGCCAGTGGGAGGCGTCGCGCTCCATGGGCTTCGGCTTCACGCTGACCATGCGTCGCATCATCCTGCCGCAGGCATTGCCGGTCATCATTCCGCCAACGGGCAACCAGTTCATCTCGATGCTGAAGGATTCCTCGCTGGTCTCGGTCATCGGCGTGTGGGAGCTGATGTTCCTGGCGCGCACCCTCGGACAGAAGACCTTCCAGCACATGGAGATGCTGATCTCGGCAGCCATGATCTACTGGATGCTGTCGATCTGCCTCGAACTGGTCCAATCGCGGATCGAACGGCATTACCACAGGAGCAAGGTGCGATGAGCGCTCCGGCCATCATTGAAGCCAAGTCCGTTTCCAAATGGTACGGCCAATTCCAGGCGCTGAAGAACATCAACCTGATCGTCCACAAGGGCGAGCGGATCGTGATCTGCGGGCCCTCGGGTTCCGGCAAATCAACGCTCATCCGCTGCTTCAATCGCCTGGAGGCGCATCAAGAGGGCGACATCGTCGTCAACGGCGTTGCCTTACATGGCAAGATGACCAACGTTGCCGCCGTGCGCTCCAACGTCGGCATGGTCTTCCAGCACTTCAACCTGTTTCCGCACATGACGGTGCTGATGAACTGCATGGCCGGCCCAATGTGGGTGAAGGGCGTATCGGAAAAGCAGGCGCGCAAGACCGCACTGAAGTTCCTTGAGCGGGTCCGCATTCCCGAACAGGCGAACAAGTTCCCCATCCAGCTGTCCGGCGGACAGCAGCAGCGCGTGGCGATTGCCCGCAGCCTGTGCATGGAACCGGCTGTCATGCTGTTCGATGAGCCGACCTCCGCCCTCGATCCGGAAATGGTCTCCGAGGTGCTAGAGACGATGACGGGATTGGCTCGGGACGGCATGACCATGGTGTGTGTGACGCATGAGATGGGTTTTGCGCGTGCGGTTGCCGACCGGGTGATCTTCATGGACGCTGGGCAGATCGTCGAGGAGGGCACGCCCGACGGGTTTTTCGGCCACCCTTGCCATGATCGAACCAAGTTGTTCCTCAGCCAGATACTGAAGCATTAAACTTCCAGAAAAAAGCTGCGTGGATGCGCTGGACGAACGGCCCGTGCCTTTCCTCGACCAGCAGCGCACGGGTGCCGCGGATTCACCACGCCATTTTTCCTGTCCGTTTCTTCCTTTGCGCGCTTCAACGATTTCTCGGCACGTTTGACGCGCAACCTTGAACTGCCAAGTTCGAAATCAAGAATTTCAGCCATCGTTCCCCTTCTATGCGGTTGCGGTCCCTTCGGCTGATAATTACGGCTGTTCTGTTTGGTTCCGGCCAATCGCGACCCGGCTCCAGATTTTACAGGAGCCAGGCCGATCTGGTCCTGCCGATTTAAATCTCTCCGGCAATGGGCTTGAGCGCATCTTCTGTCGCAGGCTCCAGCGGGGCGCGGCGACGTTCCGGAGCAAAGCGGCGCGCCGAAGGACGATCTGAAATCCGCCCCGGGACATATCCGCGATGCGATCGACCGCGCTTTCAAGCTTTCGCGCGATAGATAGGCGCGCCGATGATCATGGAAACCTTCGACCATGTCCACTCCGAGGAGGTTTCAAGTTGTTTGGGGAATGACATGTGCTGGCCAAGTGGCCTATCTCACGCATCGCCAGCACCTATGCGATTGCCAAGACGGCTGTGCCGGCGTGACGGTCCACGAACTCGAATAGCGATCCTGGGGACCGCTGGATGTCGCAAATTGCGCCGTTCGCAACGTCGCGGCGGAGGTAGGTCCGGTTTGAGTCGAAAGCTTCGGTTGCGGTCGAATGAGCAACCGCCCTATGTGCATGCGTCATGACCATCGGATCGATCTTTGAATGAGCAAATTAGCCACAAGGCGCGCATTGCTGCTCCTCAATCCAAAGGCGCGGCGCGGCCAGGAGATGATCGCCCCGATTGTGGAGCGGCTGGAGCGCGGCCGGCTTTCCGTCACTGTCGAAACGTTCGAGGCCTTGCCGGAGATTGCCAGTGACATAGTTCGCCTACGCCAAATGGCCGACCTTGTGGTCGTGTGCGGTGGCGATGGTTCGGTGTCGGCGGCGGCGATGGCTGTAGTGGAAAGCCGCCTGCCGATGGGCATTATCCCTATGGGAACGGCTAATGACCTCGCTCGCACACTCGACATCCCCATGGATCTTCTGCAGGCCGCTGACGTGATCGTGCGGGGCCGACTTCGGCAGATCGATATCGGCACGGTCAATGGCAATGCCTTTTTCAACGTCGCGAGTATCGGACTCAGCACTGAACTGGCGAAGGGTCTAGATCCCACTTTGAAGAAGCGTTTCGGCAGGCTCGGCTATGCGCTGGCGGCGGTTAAAGTGTTGACGCGGGCCACGCGGTTCCACGCGAAGATTATTGAGAAAGGCGCGGCGACCGACGTCGAAACCTACCAGATTGCGGTGGGAAACGGTCGTCACTACGGGGGCGGCAACGTGGTGGAAGAGACGGCCGAGATCGATGACGGACATCTCGATCTCTATAGCTTGGAAATGACGAACCTCTGGAAACTGGCGCTGATGCTCCGCTCCTTCCGTTCTGGGACGCATGGCGCCTGGCGAGAGGTTCGGACGGCTAGGTGCGTCGAGTTCGACATCGAGACGGAGAAGCCGATGCCGGTCAACACCGATGGTGAGATCGTCACCTCGACACCAGCTCATTTCAAGGTCCACCCAAAGGCGATCTCGGTCTTTGCGCCTCCGCCTGTGGGCATTCGACGTCGCACAGAAGGAGCATTCGGTGCGGACCTTTGATTTGTCGGGCGACCATCCCGGTGTCAAGGCTGCGCAATAGCTCGTCCGGCCGCCGAGGCATGCATGATTATCGTGTTCTCGACGCGCTTCAAAGGCGCCTTCCACGCACCGCGGGTATTCTCCAAACGCTCGCTTAGAAGCAGGGCCAAAGATTTGTTGCCCTTCGCCGCTCGAATATTAGCAACCTCTTGACGATCGCCAGCCGCGCTCCAGAATCCCTCACATGGTGCGGGAACAGACTGGCATCGACTTTGGCCACGAGGTGACGATAGGCGTCACCAATCTGGAACTGCTCGACGACCGTCGGGCCAGCGTCGGCGTTGCGACCTACAACTTCCTCTTCTCGATCGACACGCCGAAGAAGGCAACGGCGCCGGACAAGTTGAACCCCATCGGACACGCCCCGCCGGTTGACAATGAAGATGGCAAGGCCACGGTCGGCGGTTTGGTCACGGCGGAATTTGGCCCCCATCAGAGGATGGAAACGTGCCGCGCCGGTGCTCTGCTATGAGAAAATCCGGGACTGAGAATCTCGTCACGGCCATCAAGAGCCCCCGCCATGCACCCTCGAAAGACCACCCAGAGCAGTTCGAGATTTTCCCCGACTACGGCTCGACGATCAACAAGCGCCACATGGTAGCGGCAGCGGTCGTGACAGTCCCGCTCCTGTTCGGTGTCGCCGGACTTGCTATTCGTTATGCCGCTGTTGCTTCAACGTTGGCGGAACCAGGCTTCGAGTCTTATGCTCGTGCGCTCTGCCGATGGGATTGCCACTGGTATCTGGATATTTCCGAACGCGGCTACGAGCGCTTTCCCATCCCAAACCAAAGCAACGTCGGACGATGGGGCTTCTTTCCATTCTATCCGATGCTGGTAGCGGTGATCCGGGCGATTTTCCCCTTCGCCACGATACTGGTCGCGACGATCACTTCGATTGCATGCAGCTACGCCGCGTGTCTGGTGGCATGGCCGCTGTTGGAGAAGAACATGCGGGCCTATGTACTGTACTGCGCTTTTCTGCTTAGCGGCCCGTTCTCCTTCCACTTCACAACTTTCCTTTCCGAACCTCTTTTCGTGCTCCTGACCTCGATTGTCTTCCTGGCACTCAAACGCTCCCGCTATCCCGTCGCTGGCGTCTCGTCAGCGCTCCTCTCGGCAACGAGGCTCGTTGGGGTCCTTGTCGTCTTTGCGACCGTCATTCAAATGTTCCAGCAGCATCGCGAACGGGGCGGCTCACCACTCTCCTTTCCGCGTTGGGTGCTCGGTCGACCGGATCAGCTCGTCGCTATCTTTATCTCGCCTGCCGGCTTGTTTGCCTACATCCTGTTTTTGTATGTCACTGTCGGCGACGGCTTTGCGTTTCTGCACGTCCAACGCGCCTTTGGACGAGTGGCTGGGAACCCGCTCCTGTTTCTATGGGACGGACTCTCAGCATTTCCCAAGACCGGGTGGCTGCCCACGGCGCCGCAATGGAGTGCGCTCGCAGCGATCGTCGGGCTGGCGCTATCAGTCGTGCTGGTGGCTCGCAAGCAATATGGCGCTGGGGTCTTCTGCGCGATCTGCATTCTCGTGCCATTGATAACGAATCTGGCCTCCATGGTCAGATACGTTATTGGGCTGGCGCCTCTTATAATGTTGATGGCCGTCCTGTTGTCGGCGTCGAAACTGACCTGGCTCGCCGCTTTGGTTCTCTTCCTGGTCGCCTGCTATTTCATGACGGTGGCATGGATTGGGGGCTACCTTGCTTTGGTCTGACACCCTCAACCCCCATGGACGCGCTATCTCGCTTGGCGCTTACGCGCTCGCCGCGGTTCTGGCCGTGTCCGAACTCGCCATCCTTGCGCTGGCTCTCCATCCGAATGTCCACGCCGACTATCGTGCCTATTACATCGACCGCACGACGACATGCCTCAACCGCGATGCCATTGGCAGCTACTCACTCGGCCAGACAGTGTCCTTCCGGTCCGATGGCGCCAAACGGGTTGCCGGCATGAAAGTTTGTGGCTGGTCGGGGCCGGCAGCCGACGGCACGCATTCGCTGGGCGAGACCTCGCGGCTTCGCCTGCAGATACCGCCGCTTCGCGACGGTCTCAAGGCAACGCTACAAATGGCCGCTGTCATTCGTCCGCCACAGATGACGCAGAGGGTAATAATCTCGGTGCATGGCGTGTCCGTGCATAAGGTCACACTGTCGGGCAAGCAACCGATAACCGTCTCGTTCGTCATTCCGCACGCAGCTTTTTCGGACGCCAGCACGTTCGAAATGACCTTTGACTATCTCGACGGGATCCCGCCCAGCCAGGCCGCCAGCGACATTTACAAGCGCTCCATCAAATTGGTGTCGTTTCGACTGGACGCCATTTAGAGCATTATTGCCTCTGGCGGGAGCGATTGCCGTGCCGACCGGGAATGCGTCCGGCAAAAACCCACCGGTCAAGCACGAAGAAATTGATGCCGGGGACAAGCAAGCACGTAACCAGCACGGGAATGATGAGCGGCAAGCCCAGCTTTACCGTCAGCAACGCCGGCGCCCCATAGGCAATGGCCAAGCCTGTTGCCCCCAGCAGGAGAAAACGCGGAGCTTCAGTTCGATGCGATCGGCCCGACACGAACGTCAGGGATTTGTGAGCTAGATACGAAAACAGGGTGGCTGCGGCATATGCCCCAAGTGAGGCCTGGATGGGCGTTAAACCGAGCCATTCCGATTTGGAAAAAGCGGCAACCAAAGCGGCATACAGAATTGTGGCAGCGATGCCGACCAGGCCGAAACGTGCCAGTAGCTTCAGGGCGTCGTCGCCGGCAGGCCGATGCTCATGCATGCGCACTACACGCATACTGTGCCCCCAGCGGCAGGGGGGCGAGCGCGCGCTCGACTTTTCGGGCCAAGGACCTGCCCGACGGCAGCAGCAGGAAGTGCTCGGATCGGATGTTGCTGAAGCCTGCTTCTTGAAGGAGGGACGCTGTTTTGGCTGCGCTGAGCAGCACCGCGTCATGGTCGAAGGGACACCGGAACACAGCCAGACGCGTCAGCGGGTTATAGGGATTGTGCTCGATGATGCAGGCGACACCGCCCGGGCGCACGACGCGCCGCATCTCGCGCATGAACCCGAGCCAGGAAGCTGGCGGTACGTGATGGACGACGCAGCTGCCGAAGGCCAGATCAAAGACCCCATTGTCGTATGGCAGGTTCAGGCTGGTGCAGGCCCTGTATGTGACGCTCGGATTTTCCTGCCTCGCACGCAGGATCGATTCCTGCGAGATGTCGCAGCCGTCCAGGGACTCGAAGACGCCTTTGAGATAGGGATGGAGCGCACCTACGCCGCAGCCGACATCAAGCGCCCGCACATCCGAGCCGGCATGACGAAGCACCCGCTCGACCACAACGCGTCGCAGCAACTCGGCCTTCGCCATGAGAAAGAAGTCGTGCTTAAGCCCTGAAAAGCGGATCGATCCCTGGACCGTCTCACCATAATTGAATCTATAGCTGTCGAAGGGTTCGGACATTGGCCGGGACTCCAATCCGGGATTTTCGAGGCGGGCGGCGGCTCTTGCCGGGGACGGCAGACATGGCCCGGTCGAAGCCGGTGAGGCGATCGATCACGTAAAGCGGGCGCCGTTTTACTTCGGCGTGGATGCTGCCGACATACAATCCGACCACGCCGGTCATGAAGAGGTTGATGCCGCACAGGAGCGACACGATCATCACGGTGGATGTCCAGCCGGCAACAATGCCGGTTTCAAAGGCCCAGGCGTAGATGGCGTAGGCACCAAAGGCTACGGCCAGCGCAGAAATAGCCAAGCCGCCCCAGAGCGCCAGGCGCAGCGGCTGCTCCGAGAAGCTGACGATGGCGTGCACAGCAAGATGCACCATCTTCCAGAATGGGTATTTGGTCTGGCCATGGGCTCGTGCCGGGCGCTCGAACGGCACCGACGCCTGCTTGAATCCCATCCAGCCAAACATGCCCCTGACGAAGCGATCCTGTTCGGGCATCTGCCTGAAGGTTCTCAGCGCTTTGGGACCGACCAACCGGAAATCTCCAACGTCGCGCGGAATGTCAACGGTCGTCATCCTTTCCAGCAAGCGATAGAAGAGACTTGCCGTGAAGCGCTTGAACCAGGATTCGCCCTCGCGTTTGACGCGCCGGGCATAGACAATTTCGAAACCTTCTTTCCACTTCCCCACCAGATCGAGAACCACCTCGGGTGGGTCTTGGAGATCGGCATCCATGACGATGACGGCATCCCCCTGGGCGGCGTCCATACCGGCTGTGATTGCTATCTGGTGCCCAAAATTGCGGGAAAGCTCGATTAGCCGAAAACGAGGCTCGGCGGCGACCACACGCCGAAGGTAAGTGACGCTGCCATCGCTGCTTCCGTCATCGACGAAAATAGCCTCTGTCTCACCGTCCAGCTGGTGGATTAGCAACCTGATCCGCTCGATCAGACGAGGCAGCACTTGTTCCTCGTTGTATATCGGCAGAACCAGTGAGTAGCGCAGCGACACGTTCGCTCTCATCCCGGCACTTTGGATTACAGAGGCCTCCATGCCGATCAAATGAAACGCCAGCCTCAAAGTTCCATAAGGCATTACTAATTTAATTTGTTGTTGCAGGCGGGTGGCGAGCTGTTCGTTCTGAACGGCTTCGGTCTGATTTGGGATGAGATATCGTTTCGCGCGCCGGCGGAGCAATGCGCTGTTTCGCAATCATTGTCGGGCAAGTGGCCGCCTTGCCAGCTCTTGTCAGCGCGTTGGCGCGCGATAATTTTTGAGGGGAAGGGACTTCGACCAAAGGAGCCGACGATGGAACACCAAACTTTAAGCCAACTGCAGACAATTGCAGAAGTAGAACCCCTGTCGACATACCCGATCATGACCCGGCAACAGCGCATTGAGCGCTGGGCAGAGTTGCTGGAACAACATCCCGAGCGACGCCTGACAGCGCTTACCGGCACTGAGTATCTGAAGCGGGAAGCTCGCGACGCAGCGCGCGGTGAGGGCTCGCCAATTACTGTGGCCTTCGAGGACCCGCTACTGCGTGCGTTAGGCCTGAAGGATGACACCTATGGGGCAGCAAAGCGCTTCTTCGAACTGTCTGACGGGGAGTTGCATGACATCGTCTGCAGTTGCCATGTCGGAACCACGTTCAGAGGGCAGTGGGCTGCCGCTAGAGTCCGCCGGGCAATCGGAGGGAACAGGTTTCTTAAGTGGCTTAGAGAGAGTGTGTGGCACTGAGGTCGCCAAGGACGGCGATTGAAGCTCGTTTCAAGCGAGGTGGATGAACGATTGGGGCGCCAGTGGAGCGCCGTGTTGACGACGGGGGTCGGCGCCTGTCCCACGGCTGTGCAGACGGGTGGGGCGCTCTTCGGTCCCAGTTTACTCGCGGTGCGTTCCAGCATGGCTGCAATACTCCAGGGGCAGGATTCTGGAATCCTGTTTGCGGCTAGCATCACCACGTGAAGACATCGATCGTTCGCCATCTGCTGCGCTAACCTCAATCTCGGCGGCACCTGGCCTGTATGGCAGCAAAGGTGACTGGGCGAAAATCCCAGGCGTCGACGCCGACGTCGTGCTGGCGCGTCATTGGCTTCAGCCGGCCATGAGAATGGCCGTGCAGGTTTATCGATTTCTTGCCGATCTTGTTCCAGGTGCGGAACGGGTAGTGGCAAAGAACCAAGAAACTGCCCTCGACAGTTAGCTCCTTGTAGTGTTGCACGCTAGCCCAAGCCGAAGCGCGGAGCGTTACCATGCCGTCGTTGTTGCCGATGATCAGGTGTTTGGTGCCGTGGAGGCAGGACAGCAGCGAAGACACTGTCTCGGCCGATCCCTTGGCGAAGTCGCCGAGGTGCCAAACCTCGTCATTTGGAGCAACAGTCTCGTTCCAAAGTTCAGTCAGTGCCTGGTCGTGCGCCACCAATGAACTGAAGGGGCGGGGGTCGAGCCGCAGAATGCGGGGATCGTTGAAATGCGTGTCGGAGGTGAAGAAGATCATGCGCCGCCGCTGGCTGAGATGAGCGCTCAACGATCGCTTTTAAGTTCGGTTGCCGGAGCGGCTTTTGGGTCCATCATCGATCCTGATTTGGGCTTCCCTGAGCATCTTGAGTGCCTCTTCCTTGGTGAGGCCGCACTTGCGCGCAAAGTAGAGAGCTTCGATCGCCTTTTCACGATCTGTGGCTTCTGTGTGCTGTTTAAGCTTTTCACCCATCGTTCTCTATCACCTTTTGATGCCACCGAACCATCACGGTGCCGGGTTGTTCCCATCCATCGGATCTGCTGACCTGCGGAGCGCCGCTGCCTGATGTCGCCGATAAACGAGATCCCGAGACCTGTAGCAGGCATCAGCTTGGTCGTTTCTATGTGGCCCGTCTGGGAGGCACTGTCGGAGCTCTAAAGTTGCCGAACGCTTTGCGGCGGTTGCTTTTGGCTACGAGCGGGCGCGGCAGGCATCTACTGCCGAAGGCGGCTCGCGCTCGCGGAGGAACCATGCAACGCGCTTTTTGAATCGCAGTCTGAAGACCCAACCGCGATCACCTAGTGCGCCCGACGGTAGGACAGCGAGAAGCCTTGCCTCTGCCTTTGCAAGGTTGCCATGGCGATCCGGAACCTCGAGGCATGTGGAGAGTTGTCCAGCAGCCCAGCGGAGATCCAAGCCATGGCGCCACCAGATGCCAATCCCGGCGTCGCCGCGCAGCCGAAACGCTCTAGCAAGCCGGCAACTCCATCACCGGCACGGCACAAGGCCTCCGGAGCAGGATTATCTATCGACGGGCTCCCAATGGTATGAAGGACAATGGCCCATGAACGTCGCCAACCTGCAATTGGAAGGTTTGCTTATGGCGGTCGCGGCCGTCAATAACGCCTTGGTCCGCAGAGGCCTTCTCTCGGTCGATGATATCGACACGGCGTTGAAAAACGCGGAAGCCTCCTTCACGGTTGATGAGCGCCTCTTCGAGGATATGTCGCCGGCTAACCGCGACGCAGTGTGTTTCCCTTTGCGGCTTTTGCGGCTGGCTAACACCGAGCAGTTCGAAGCGAGTGTGCCACCGTTTTCCGAGCTGGCCAGGCAGGTGGGGATCACCAAGGAGCCTAATAACGACCAGATGTGAGGGAGGAAGGTCCACCTGCGCGGGTGGCCTCGAAAGACGTGATGAACGATGACCCTGTAGATTCGCTCGCCAACGCAATTCGGCATCGCAGCGCAATTCTGTTTGTTGGGGCAGGGGTTTCGATCAGCGTTGGATTACCCTCCTGGGAGAAGCTGATAGAGCGAATGGCAAAGGAGCTCGGCGTCGACGACGAATTTTCCACGAGACGCGATCGTTTTCAAACCCTGGCCGAGTACTATCGCATCAAGCATGGCAGCATCGGGCCACTTCGCAGTTGGATGGACAGAAACTGGTCCGTCCCCAAGGACCGGATCGAGAAATCCGAGTTGCATCGTCTCATCGTGAGGCTCGACTTCCCTGTCATCTACACAACTAACTATGATCGGAATCTGGAACTGGCTTATGAGATATACGGTCGGGACTACGTGAAAGTGGCCAATGCACGCGATGTGGCGCAGGCCCGCCAAGGCATTACCCACATCGTCAAGTTCCATGGTGATTTCGACGAGGATTCGTCCCTCGTCCTCACCGAAACGGACTACCTCGATCGTCTCTCCTTCAATTCTCCGCTGGACGTGCGTTTTCGCTCGGATGCGCTCGGCAGCACGATCCTCTTCATTGGCTATAGCCTTTCCGACCCAAACATTCGGTTGTTGCTGCACCGTCTCTGGCAGACGTGGCATCGGTCCGGCTATGAGAAAGATCGCCCGCCCTCGTTCATCTTCATGACCAGCCGAAACCCTGTGGAGGAGGCCGTGCTTGGACGTTGGGGCATTTCGGTCGTGGTCGGCGAAATCGACGAGCCGCAAGCTGCTTTGGTGGACTTCCTCAGCCGGCTGGCGGAGATGGTTGGGGATGGGGAACTGTCGCCAAAAAGTGGGCGATAGCAACATCCGTATGATGGGCAGTTCGGCGGCGGCACATGGCAGAGAATTCCGTCCGGAATTTCAAGTTCAATTGGCGCCAAGGATACTATCGCGGCACGGAGAGCTAATCGGAAAACTTACTCACGCACTGCCTACTTTGAAGTGCCTTTCAGCGGTAACGGCTCAACCTCGATGCGCCTTGCGCCGAGCTTCGGCGCAAGGGGCGAGCTTGTTTAGCGATACGCTACCGGCTGATCAACGCTTGGCGTTTTCACTCTCCGAGTCGGCCCGCGCCAGGAACTGCTCGGTTGTCGTTGGAATATGGCTTTTCAACCAGTCCGCCATTGCGACTTCCTCACGCAGGTTCTCTTCGCAGACCTGGGCGACCTCTGCTTCACCCAGCGATTTGGCAGCGGCGATGAGTATTGTGTAGGAGGCGATTTCCATGTGCTCGAACGTGTAGCTTGCAAGCGATCCTTTCATCACTTCGTCACCGGCGAAGACACCGCTGAGCGACTGCGCCATTGCCGTCAGCTTGCCGCCGGCATCCTTCAGTGTGGACGAGCCTTGTCCGATGCGGTCGAGACAGGTCTCCAGCCGAGCAGCCTGCTGTCTGGTCTCCTGGATGTGCTGGCGAATCCGCTCGCTGAGCTCAGGATAGTTCTCAATTCGGTTCAGCTGCCCATTCAACATGGTCTCGGCCTGCTCCTCCATAGCGTGAGCATCCCTGAGCCATTGGACAAGCCATTCGCGCGATTCTGACATTTCATATCTCCTTCATGGGTCGGCCAGAACTTTCAAAGGGAGATATTGTTCCTCATAGTTTGACCTGCGGAGTCAGCCTGTGTCGCAGGCTTTTCCCAGTCGGCGCTGCAATCAGGCTCTCGGCACCAGGAGAGAATAGCGCGGTACGGGCACTGCCGCTGTGTCCAAGCTGGCAAACCCATTTCTGCAGAAATGACCGAACCTGCTGCCTGTCGCGGGTTCGGCGACGGATGGACCTCTGTTTCGCGTCGGCTCGTATTCTGATGCCCGCGCTGCCATGTAGGGCTAAGCTGTATCTCGCCGGAGCGGCTTCGCATTTTACCGTTCGCTTGCGAAATCAACCCCTACCTGATGCGCGTCCAGGGACGAGGCATGTTCACCTGCGGAGATCTTATCTCACGAAGGGATCGCAATGGAACGTCAGGGCATTTCGGAGGTTGGTAAGGAAGTTTCGCAGCTAAGGAAACGAGCCATGACTTCTTCAGACAATTCTTCAACTGGCATATCACCACGCCCCGAAAAATCGGGCGGCAGGACCTCGTCTAAGCCGGCGACACCGTCACCGGCCGCAGAGAAAGTCTCCGGAGCAGGCCCTGCGATGGCCGAGCATTCGAAAGACGCCAAGGCGCCCAGAGGCGGTCGTCAGCCTGGGGCTTATGTCAAGGATTAGACGGCCGAGCTGGGTTGAGTTTCGGCTGCCCGCTGCCCGCTGCAGTCGAAGGAGGTTCTTATGCAGATGATGGGAATTGTTGTCAGCCGAGACCAGGCTCCGATCGTGGAATTCCGCGGAGAGGGAGGCGAGTGTATTACAGTCACCCTGCAGGCCGGGCATACTCTTCCCGACGACCAACTCATTGCAAAGGCCAAGGCTATGATGATTCAGGTCGCTCAGTTCGGGATGGACCAGACCAACAGTGCAGCGATGTCTGACCGGTTGTCGGCCGATGAGGTGATACAATCCGGAATGTCGGGATAGAATAGCGGGAAGGCGAACAACCACCGCCGGGGCAGCCTTGCGCAACCGAGCGGGCAATAGTTCCATGCAGACCGATCGAAGAGCATGCGGATCGACGAGCGCTCGGTGGGCGTGAACTCATCCGGCGGCCTTGCTCCCGGTACGGAGCCAGCACTGCGCAGACGAATTTTCGGGATTATCAGCCAAGCCCACCATGAGCATATCCCCTTGCTGATTGGGAAAGTGACGGCATTGCGGAACTTCGGATCGCCGCCGCGCTTAATCCGGCGAAGGAGTGATCCGATGAACGCGACCAAAGAGTTTTTTGAAACCTGGCTGCAGGAGAATGTCGGCACTCTTGCTGGCAAAGAGGAAGTGAGCTTCGCCGTGCTGGTCCAGCAATTCGAGCAGGATGCCGAAGCGGCCGGTTATGGTCGCGAGGTGCGTGAGGACGAGCTCGGAAACATTGAAGATGCGATCGAGCAAGCGCTAAAGAACGCCCGAACTGGCGTGCATGGTGACGCCGATGGCGAACCCACCGACGTGGCAGCCCTCATGGATGCGCTGGAGGTCGAAGATGCCAAAAGCGGGCCGTAGGCCTTACCAGATTAGCTCTATTCGTTTGTCGAAGTTGCCGGGGTAGCCCTATGGAGCAGTTTCGCAAGGACATGGCCGCCTTGGCAGAGCCAGCTTTCTGGGTGACGATAGGTTTGCTTCTGGTCCCGTATGCGCTTGGAACGGTGCTGCTCGTTTGGACCTGCGGCTGTCTGTAAGTTTGCTACTGACACACCCGTAGCGGTTCAACGGCCCTAACGCCCGAATTCCCTACAATACCGAGCTGATGCGCTTGCGGGGGCCCTGTACTGCAGCAAAGTCTGAACGATCTCGTCGCGAGAAAAGTTCTCGTCGACACCAGGCTCCTTTGCTCCTGGTAACAATATCGCGCTGACAGCTTTTTGCGAGAGGGGGGAAGGCCGCCGTTCATGTTCAGGCGACCACGCTATCTGCGCTCTCATAGTTCCAGCTACGGCCCTCCAACACAATGCTCCGATCACGCGCCTGAGCATCCGCGCGTGCCCCTACATCGAAAATAGCCCTGCAGCTTGCGAGTTGCCTTGGAACACTTGTGTCATATCGAAGTTCGGCCTCGTAGGAGAACAAAGATGGCCATCACACAAGCTGCCAACGACAACCACCAGCCGGGCGAGAAACCGGAACATGCAACCGAAACCTCACTCAAAGCGGCGATAGACCAGTTTAGGGCGGGACGCAGGTGCAAAATGGCACTACGGGCGACAAGAATCGGGGCGAGGCACTGAGATGCCGCGGATCAATCATGACGGTCGCAACGAGAATACCACATCAGCTGCAGCAATCATTATCGACAAGGAACGTGCTGAGCGCGCCGCCAAGACGGCGCGGTTGAAGGAGGCTCGCCTCGCCCAAGCCATCACGCCCGGTCCCAGCCAACGCAAGCCGCGTGTCACCAAAAAGGTTCGCAGGATTTTTGTTGCTGGCTAGGAGGTGTCCGTGACTCGCAATCACGACAAGGAAAGATACGACCGCGCCAAACGTATCAGCCAAGAGATGCTGGACGCTGAACGAGCCGAACGCGCCGAGAAGACGGCGCGGCTGAGACAAGCAAGGCTTGCACAGCATCCGGTGAAGTCACCGCCGGCGCAGCCGCGAATGCATCGCAAACCCATCCCGGCTCTCAAAAAGAGAAGCCGTAAGGTGAGTGAATTCTTTTAGGCTCTCTCGCTCGCCTACAGCACCATGCAGGAACACCGTCGGGACTTAACAGGCCTGGCGGCAGGGGCTTTCACGACTTGCTCCAGCTCGATCCGTGCACATGCTGCCCTTTGTTGGTTCATCCCCCCTGCAGTTGGTGAATCCGGCGCCATGTTCGAACTTGCATAGGTTAATGACCTCTTCCCAGAAACGAGTCATGCATGGGCTTGCCGCCCAGCATCTGCGGCCTTGATTTAAGTCGAGTCAAAGGGGCGTACATGACCTACGACACCGCCAGTGATCAACCTATCTATCCTGAAGGGTTGAGATTGCTGGAATCGGTCCTAAAGAAGCTTTGCGGGGAAGCAGAGATTCAACTGATCTCTTACAACGCCGAGCAGATTGCGGCCGAGCTTATAAAAT
Source organism: Mesorhizobium sp. M0088 (assembly GCF_040322895.1). Taxonomy (NCBI): domain Bacteria; kingdom Pseudomonadati; phylum Pseudomonadota; class Alphaproteobacteria; order Hyphomicrobiales; family Phyllobacteriaceae; genus Mesorhizobium; species Mesorhizobium sp. M0088. The sequence continues at coordinate 182,470 of NZ_JAMYUI010000008.1, read as the reverse complement.
TATTCCAGAGTGGCATGAAAGACGAAACGGTTCTTCTTGTCATCATGCGGGCGCGGCTGCGAAAAAGGCCGGTCTTGGCGGTCGGCTAGTCTTTCTCACCGTCATTTCACGATCCACGGCGCAGCGTTCAAAGGCGACTTGCGAGCGTCTTAAGCGTACGATGCCGCGCGATCTCGCGGAGACTTCTGCATCTCTGCAAGCTCGCCATCGTCAGAGCTGCGAGCGTAGCCTGCTGGCAAAGTAGTCGGTGACCTTTTCGCTTAGTGGACGCGCTTGCCATTCTTCCAGACTGACTGGCCTTGATCGTTTCAGGTCCTCGTTGAAGATGTCTATTTGCGTTCGCGCGAATTCCATGCCGTAGACGTTCAGGGTGGCCTCGTCATTGAGGCGCAGGGAACGCTCATCCAAATTGGCCGAGCCAACGCTCACCCAGACCTCATCGACGATCAAGAGCTTCGGGTGGTACATTGTGGGTTGAAATTCAAAAATGCGCACACCGGCTTTGAGCAATTCGCCCCAGAAATAACGTGAACCCTTTCGCACTATGGGCACATCCGTCAGCCAATTGGGAACGATGACATCGACCGAGACGCCTCGCTTCCTTGCATCAAGAATCTGCTGCAGGGCTATGTCGTCGGGCACGAAGTAGGCCATGCCGATGCGCAGATGATCCTTGGCCGCGGCTATTGCTGCCAACATCATCAACTCCATGTTTTCCGAGCCGTTTGGCTGGGAAGAAAGTATCAACTGGGCGTCGATCTCACCAGCGGGCGCAACTGCAGGGTAGAACTTCCCGCCCTGCAATGTCTCGCCGGTCGTCTCAAGCCAGTTTTCCGCGAACGCCGCTTGGAATGCGGACACGGCGGGTCCTTCGATCCTGTAGTGCGTGTCGCGCCATTCATTTGAGTTCCGTGCATTCCCGCGCCAATTATCGGCAATGCCGACGCCGCCAGTGAATGCTATCCGGCCATCGACGATCAGCAGTTTGCGATGAGTTCGGTTGTTTACACGGTCCAACGTATACCAGCGTAAAGGCCGATAGCGTTCGAACCTCACACCGGCAGTGGTCATGATGTGGATCAAGTCCTCGTCGAAGGGAAGGCTGCCAACCCAGTCGACGTTCACACGGACTTCCACGCCTTCGCTGGCCTTCGCCGCCAATGCGATCGCGAACTCGTAGCCGATGGCTCCTGACCAATAAATATATGTCTCCATGTCGACGCTGGATCGAGCCGTCCCGATTGCTTGCAGCATAGACGGAAATATTTCGTCTCCGTTGATGAGAGTTTGGACCGCATTGGAATCGAACATCTGCCCTTGCGAATAGCTGCTCATCGTCTTGGAAAATTGGGGATCCGTAGCGTCGAAACGATGGGGAACGATTGATCGTAGAACGCGCGGCTCTGGAGTAAGATTTATGATCAACACCGTGAGCAGGCTGGCCATGGTGGCGATGGCCAGATAGATGAGCACCTTTCGCCAAAGCTCAATGCCGGAGGTCTTCTTGCGGGCGCCTGACGCGACGGAACCGAAAGGCTGCACGTCAATCGCCCCGCTGCTGGCGATGACGATGCTTTTCGATCTCCTCGGGCTCTTCATCATCGATCCGCGTGATGTTTGAAGCCGCGTGATCTGCCCGCAGAATCTCGTCAAGCTTGGCGTGGATCGCTTGAGTGTCGCGGTGCTCCGCGCGCTGGATGAACAGCGTCATCGCCCAAGTAAACAATGTTGCGGCTCCGTGCCAATCCAAGCTCTGTCGCTCGGAGATCATCCAAAGGATTGCGTAAGCCAACAAGACCAGGAATGCAGCGGGACGGGAGGTCAATGTGCCAATTGAGGTAAGCACGCTTGTGACCGGATGATTTGCCATTCCAAAGAACTCGCGGCAGTGCCCCTGGTTCCCACGAGGCATCATACCGCCCCGCCGTGATTCAACAAAAGGTACAGTTGAGCAGCGCGCGTTTTCCAGGTGTCCTGCATCGGCCTTCACATGCCATAGTCTCTCAGCGAGCACGGTCTCGATTTGGATAGTCTCGCAGCGGTGGGTTCAGCGATTCGCTCATGTCCGATACGTGGCGATTCGGATTCGGCCGCTTCGGCCCCCGCGGTTGCTGGCGAGAAAAAGCAAGCAGTCGCTTGGTAAGTTCCGCTGCGCGTTGTTCCCCATCAATCGCGCCGGTTACGAGTTGGTGGACGTTGTTATTGCTGTTTCTGAGCTTGCGCCGCACAAGGACCAAGCCGCCGATGATGACGGCTGGCATATTGTTGCGCGATGCTGTGGGTGAGCTGTCCGACACCATCTCCTGTGTCTGACGCGGGTGCTCTTCTGCTTTCGTTCGGCAACTTCGTCTATGTCACGTTGTTCAGCATGAGTGTCAGCAGCATGAACGATCGCGTGAGTTGCCCCCATTTTGCCCGCGGTTTGGTCGGACTAAATAATGCGGCCAGTCGCGAAGAGTTATAGGCGTTGGAGTATAGGGCTTCGCCGTCTACATCCTTGCGCGAAGATTTAAGCGACGAATGGGCCGTATGGCGATTTTCATGCATGAACACCGGCCGAGTGCATCATAGTTTAATGACAGTTGGTGGGCTGCCCCGCATAAAGCCGTGGTCAGCGGCTGTGTAACGGGTTTCGCTGCTTGGGAGCGACGATCGCACTCTCGCCCATTCGGAGGAGCCTGATGCTTAATCGAACCATCCGCATGAACACGGACGCTCTCTACCCCAGTGACCTGAACATCCTTCGCGCGGCATTTGACACGCTGTGTCAGGAATTTGCTATTTTGCCTGACACGGCGGCCGCCTATGCCGTGGCTAGAGAGCTGATCAGGCTATTCCAAACAGGAATGACCGAAGCGGCCACGCTGATGATGGCCGTGCGAGCACGTTGGCGGGACGATTGGGAGATGGCAGGCAGCAACGCTGCCTGACGGTAGATGGTGATGCGCACACCACCCGCTGCATCCTTTTCGACACCGCCGCGTTGACCATCAAACCTGCCAGAAATGGCCGATCCGCTGGCACGTGACTGGAGCAACCGATGCCGAAATTTCGCTTCGAGTTTATCGAAGGCATGTCGCAGCCAGCAATCTTTGCAGATATGGCTGATCGAGATGAGGCTATCAGAGAGGCCAAGCGCGCTGCCAAGGAGGCCATGCTCGACGGAATTGTCGATGGCGTGGATCCGACCAGTTGGGTGACGAAGGTTTATGATGAGGCAGGCTATCTCGTCGCTACTCTCGGATTCCAGGATCTGGTCGCCGCGCCCAAGGATACGGAAGAGCTCAAGGAAACAGAGGAGCCTGGCGTCTTGCGATCGGGTTGAAGCCTGATTTCTACGCTGTTGCCATCGAGTCAGATGTCCCGAAAACCGCCCTTTGAACATCGCACGAACCAAATCGTTCGCCGGTGATGCGCCCAACCATGCACAACAGCCACGTCAGCCGACCGACCGCCGAGACCGAAGATGTCCTGATCGTTGGAGGCGGGCCGGCGGGACTGACCGCCGCTCAATATCTTGCGCGTTTTCGCCATCGCGTGCTGGTGATCGATGCCGGCGATCCTCGTGCCGCCTTGATCCCAACGAGCCATAACTGTCCTGGCTTTCCCGAAGGGATAAGTGGAGCCGATATTCTGGATCGTCTTCGACGTCACGCCACCTTGTATGGAGCCACTCTGGTTGGAGGGCAGGTCCATTCCCTCGCCGCTGCCTATCGGGGGTTCGTCGCTGAGACCTCGATCGGCGCAATCCGGACACGCAAGGTGTTTGTGGCGACAGGGATCATGGATACGACACCCGTCATTCCGCGTCTACGCGAGGCAATTGCCGCAGGTGTCGTTCGACTCTGCCCCGTATGCGACGGGTATGAGGCGATCGACCAGAAGATTGCGGTCGTCGGGCACGACGAGAGAGCCTTTAAAGAGGCCATTTTCCTCAGTCGGTTTACATCGCTCATAACGATGCTTGGGAGCGACGCATCCGACTTTTCGCCCAGCACTCGTCGTGCGGCGAGGGCAAGAGGCATAGTCATCGGTGACGCTCTCGATACGCTCTGCCCGACAGCAGACGGTTGCGAGGCGATTTTGAAAGATGGGACGTCATCCCGCTTCGATGCCATTTATCTGGCACTGGGGTGCAAGGTACGTTCTCAACTCGCCGAGGCGGTAGGCGCAAGATGTTGTGAAGAGGGCTATGTCACAGTCGACGAGCATCAGCAGACTTCCATCCAAGGCATGTACGCCGTTGGTGACGTTGTCAAAGCGTTGAACCAGATAGCCGTCGCTTTTGGACAGGCTGCCATTGCCGCGTCGCATGCCCATAGAGAGCTTGAGAGCGCCGAGCGGACTGGATTTGCAGATCAGCCTTCTCAACGGACATGAAGACCACGCGGCTGATCGAGCTCCTGGCTGCCTTGATGGCGCGTGCCAACATCTCGACCCGGCCGACAAGGAGTTGCCGTAACTGGCCGAGAATGTCGATCCCGAAGGTCATGATACTCCCAGCGACAGTTTACAGCCGCGGAACATTCCCTCCGGTAAGAGGTTTGGCTGCAGGCCTACAATCCTCCCTCATTGTCTGGGCCTTGAGGCTGTCGAAGCAGCTTCGGCCCGTCTCGGCTTTGTCTGGGGCGGGCTTTCGTGGCTCTGGCAACTCGGCGCGACAAGCCATTCTTTCTGTCCAAGATCATAACTGCCATTTCTCAACTTTAAACGCACAGCCAAGGCCAGAAATTCCCGTCAAGGAAGAGGCTTTCCGGATATAGTTGAAGGAGATCACACGTAGACCGGTAAAAGGCCTTGCTGGCTCGGGGCCGGATGGGCCTTTTTGTTTAGTGTCCGAAAAACGCGCGGAACATTCTTTCTTATCCAGCGTTAGCGCGCGCCGGACGACCCGTTCTGCGATCTCTTGTTGGCCGGCGTCAGAGGCTGCAATCAAGCTTCAGCCCGCCTCGGCCCCTCTAGAGACGGTGACGCACGGGAGTTGAGATGCGATGCACAGAGACGCCTTCACCCCATCAGAACTTGCCCTGCTCAGTCGCGTCTTCGCACGCAGCAAAAGCAAAAACGAAACCGCAACCGAGAGGGAACGGCGCGCATCACGTATTCTGGCTTGCTACCAGGCGCGGATGAGGATGAGCTGGAACAGCTTTCTCGCCAACCGCTGGGACGGTGACGGCTAGTCTTCCTTCTTCAGAGCTTCCGCCTCGTCTTTGAGCTTCGGCCAATCGGCTCCATGCTTGCGAAGCAGCGTTCGGGCCTGCCTGGGGTCAATTTCCGTGACCTCGACAAGATGTTCGACCTCAAGCTCCTGGCCTTTCGCAACCCGGCTTGCATTCGCTTTTCTTTGCACGTCGACACCCACTGCTGAGACAACATGAACGAGCGCTGAGAATGCGCGTTCCAGAACTTCATACAAAAATACGCGACACCGATTAAAAATCGGTCGGATGGGCCATGTATGAGACGGGCCATGACCTGCTGCTGTGCCTTGCCGTTTTTTTCGATGTGGGGGAACCCGAGCTTGTTCGCCGGTCGGCAGCATTCTGACGCAGCAAGTCAGGCACGTTATCTCATCGACTTGATCTGAAGCGAGATGCTCAGCCTCAGAATCCTGTCGCCGTTTTCGTTCCGCACTTCAACAAATACTTGCTGCCCGTCCACCTCGGTAAGCACATCTCTCGTAAGATCGATAAGGCCCTCGAAGCCCGCGCGGCGCACCTCCTCCAGACCGGCACATTCGATGCCGATTTCGTCCTCGACGACCACGTCGTGATCGCCACTATCAAAGAAAAATCGCGCCATCCGAGAGCTTCCGTCACCACTAAGCTGCGGGGTTCCTTTGGTGCAGGTAGGTCGTGTCGAAATCACCTGCACGAGTGAGGCCGGGCCAATCAAGAACATGCACTCTTGACCCCGTCGTGGCGATGAGGCCCCTACGTCGAAGTTCCTGAAGCATTCGGTTGACGTGGACTGTAGACAAGCCCAATGCATCGCCAAGTGCTGCCTGGGTAATGGGAAGATCCGCGACGTGATCCTGGATGCGTCCAACCGAGCGCAAGCGAAAGATCAGTTCGCACAAGATGTGAGCCATGCGCGTATAGGCCTCGCGTCTTCCCACATTCGTTACCCATTCTCTGTAAATCGCTGCATCGATCAGCGTCGACCGCCAAAAAGCCGTCGCGATTCGAGGATGCTGTTCGCAAATGGCGCGAAGAGCGTCATGTCGCATGAAGCCCAGTCTGGCTGCTGTCAGGGTCGTAAAATTGCAATCCATGACCGACAGATGCAGTCCGTGCAGATCGGGAATATCTCCAGCCACAAAGAAGGATGTAATCTGCCGTTTGCCATCGCCGGTAAGTTTGGTTGAACCGAGCAGGCCATCCAAAACCACGAACGAATTGACAGGGCGGTCACCCTCACGCACCAGGTCGTAGTTGGCCAAAAAATCCTTCTCCTGAATCTGGATGCCTTTCAAAACCTCGATATCGCCCTCTCGGAGATCCGAGATGCTCTGGAGCTTGCGAATAAGTACATCCAAGGATGAGGTGGGTGACAAATTGGCTACCTAGCTGATGTTGATTATCGAACTTGCATTCGCTTCAAAAGTTCCGGGTAGCCGTAAAGAGGCGCCGGACTGATGGTCGGCAGTTGGGAACTCAAGACGCGAACGCACCCAGGACCTTGGCCGGGACCTCAATGCCCAGCGCCAGAGGGTTGAGGCCCCGTTCGGTTGCTCGCTTGGGGTGCGGCAACGCTCCCGACGTGAATATGCCGCACCCTTAAGGGAGCCGCCCGAGCCGCGCATTAACCTATGACATAGGCTGGGTTCGAATTTTTGACGTCACATCAGGGGCTCCAGCTCCGTTGAGCCCGCCAGAATTCCGCACAAGCCACAAGAAAGAAAGCGGCAGGCGAGAAGGGGGTGATAATCCCTTGGCCATCTCGCGTTTGGCTTGCGATTGACACGCACCCAAGCCGAGGCAACGCGGTATGTGATTATGCGGTAGCCGAAGGGAGATAGCGAATGAAGAAGACCTATCAGGAGGCTCATTTTGACAAGCGTGAGCGACTGTCGGCGGTGAGGGCTTCGCCCAGCTCATCGCCCCTCAGCTCGGGGCCGACTGACTAAAGGCGGCACTAATTGGTACTACAAAAGGAAGCTTGTTGGGGCCGGCCCTTCTCCAAGTTGCCTGTCTCTCAAGGCCCCTGCCTCCCGGTAGCGGGCTTTTGCATTGCTGGTTCCCCGGAAGAGCCGGGAAGTCCGCCACATTGCGTGGAACATGCCGTATCGCGGGGAACATTTTAGCAAACTGTAAATTCAACGGTCTTCTGGTAGGAGGCCAATGTGTCCCGGCGAAGCGTCGACAAAGACCGATTGGAGCGCGCAGACCGTGAGGCAAAGATTGCTAACGCGGCCGAAAGAGAGGCGCGAGATACAAAAACTGCGCGACTTCGAGAACAACGCCTTGCTTCCGAAGCCAAGGCTTCGCAATCATTCAAGAAAGGTCGATCCAAGGGCTAGGTCGCTTACCCGCTGACGCTCGCCCCGACGCGCGCAAGTGGTGCGGGCCCGTCCAAACGTGAGGTGCATGCGATTGCGAATTTTTTCTTGGAACCGTCTTTTCGCAGCGAAGTTCGGTACCGAAGGGACATTCCAATATGGAGTTGATCATGAAACAGGTTCTTTTGGCTTCAGCCATTATGGTACTGTCAACTGGCCTCGCTGTTGCGCAATCGACCACCACGACCACAGGCGGATCGTCGACCTCGACGACCCAGACAACGCCGAGCACTACGACCGATCAGGGAACGGATTCGACCACCACGAGTGGAACGAACTCTAACTCGAACTCCGCCAAGGACTGCGCTCCAGGTCAACAAACTGGCAGCGCCAAGCAGGCCGCGCCAGGTCAACAGGATACCGATGCTAACTCGGCTGCTCCTGGCCAGATGAAAAAGACCACGGAAGGCTGCTGACGTGTCTTGGAACTGTTGCCCTGTTCCAGATTGATGCAAAGGGGTCGACTCTCAGGGTGTAGCCGCTCTCGAACGCCCGTCGTGCTAGGTCGGCACGGCGGTCGATACCAGACCAAGGTCTTGTCGTTTCGCGGCGAGTCGCACGCGAGGTGTGCCGTGTTGGTTCACCCTAGGTGGCACCTGCTTTGCACCGCCCGCGACAGCAGGGGAAACCAACACCCCAGCGAGTCCCGTTATCCCAGGGACGGCCCGCCGCTGCCGCTAATGGGACGGCGGGCTTTTTTCTTATTCCATGAAACGAAAGGTCATTCCGTAAGTTGGCTTCCCAAGGAGGAACCAATGAAAAAGGATGGCGACGGCCGTGTGAAGAAGGGCAATGAGCAATTGCTTGCCCGACGTTTGTCTGAAGAAGTCGGCATTTCGGAGCCGGATGCGCGCGGTCTGATCAAGCTTATCGGCACGGATTGGAATTCGCTGCTTCGTGAAGCCCGTTTTTTGAAAGAGCGGCATTAGAATGCTCCTGCCTGTCGTGACTAAATTATTATTCAATCGACTCTCGCCAATATGAGCGTAGTCTACTCTCATCGGCGGTAGTTTCAGGGCACCGCCGGCTGTGAGCGAAGAACATGCTTCCGCCCCAACGGAGGAAGCCATGACCGCTCCCGCTACCATCGGCGTTGCAAATCCCGAAGAACTCGCCCTCCTACAGCAGGTGTTTCAGCGGGCCTGCAAAGAGCGTGCGCTAGCAGAAGGCAGCGTCGAGGCCGAGGCACTGAGCGCCCGTCTGATGTGGCTGTTCCAGCACTCCGGAGCCTACTTCGATGAAGCTACTTTCGAAGAGATGCTGCGGGGTGAAGGCTGATGAGCCGCGCACCTTATCTGGACCGCCTGGATGATCTTATTCGCCAGCACAAGGAGCTTTCTGCGCAAGGGGAGATCCTGCGGGCGGAATGTCGACTGAGTTGCTATGTCTTGGAGGAATCGGCCGATGGCCTACGGGGAATAGTTGGCAGGGCTTGGGACGCCAGAGTAGCACGGCTTCGCCGTGATACTATTCGGTCCGGAACGTGATTACCGTTGCAACTCGGGTATAAATAGCGCCATGTTCACAACAAGTCCTCCAGTCTTAATTGTAGCATTTCCCTTGTGCCGGTAGCGTATGCGTCAGGTCATTCGGCCCACGCTTGTGTCCAGTTAAGGTCGGCACGGTCACTCAACCCGAGCTTGGTCCGCTTGATCCTGCCGACTCCCTTACGCGAACGCTTTTTGTCGCACTGAGCCAGAGCTCCGATGCATTTGAAGCACCCTTAAGCACCTCGTGTGCTTGCGAAAGCGACGTCTGCTCCTGCGATCGGGTGGAAAGATGCCGGCGCACGTCGCGGAACAGAACCGTGTGCCTGACGTTGTGCCGAGATCGAGGTCTAGGAGAAACGGCATGGTTGCGCCACGCGCGGTGTGGAAGGGCTTTCTGAGGGTCGGTTCCGTGTCATGCGGGGTGAAGATAGTTGGTGCCACAAGTGAGGCATCCAAGATCCACTTCAAGATTTTGAACCGCAAGGACGGTTTACCCGTCAAAAGCGCCTATGTCGATGAAGAGACCGGCGATGTTGTCGAAGCCGAGGATCAGATCAAAGGGTATGAGGCGGACAAGGGTGATTTCATTCACGTCGAGCCGGACGAGATAAAGAAACTGAAACTGACGTCGCAGCATACACTTGACGTCGATTCCTTCGTTCCGGTTGCCGAGATCGACACACGTTTTCTGGAGAAACCATACTATTTGATCCCGGCAGACGGTGCCTCTCTGGAGGCCTTTGCCGTCCTGCGCGATGCGATGGCCAAGAAGCGCGTTGCGGCACGCTCCTGCGTCGTACTCTATCAGCGCGGGCGCGAAGTGTTGATACAGCCCCTTGGAAAAGGGATGTTGCTGACCGAGCTACGGACCCACAATGAGATGACATCGGAAGACACCGTCTTCAATGACGTGAAAAGCCCAAAGTATGATGCGGATCTGCTCGAAATCGCGGGGCTTCTCATCGACAAGAAGGTGACAAAGTTCGATCCTTCGAAATTCGAGGATACCTACGTGGATGCGCTGATTGCCATGATCGACGCCAAGCGCAAGGGCAAAAAACCCCCGAAACCGGCGCCGAAGCCCAAGGAGAACGTGGTCGACCTGGCCTCGGTTCTTCGAAAGAGCCTCGCCAAGGAAGGCATCGGCCAAGACCGGCCAAAGGCCAAGAGCCGCAAATCAGCATAGTCAAAGATAGCGATCACCATCGCTGCGGTGCTCAAAAGAACCAGTGCAATTGCAGTGCTAGGTTAGGCGGCGGAACTGGCTGTGGGCAAAGTCGATGCCGGCGCCGAAGCAATGCGCGATGAACTGGCGCAGGGCCAACGGCCGCTGATCTTCAGGCCGTGAGCCCAGCCTCACGCCTCAAACGTTGAAGCCGTTCACACGGCACTCGACGCCGTGCATGCTGCCCGTCGGAGGCGTGAGCCTTGACCGTGCCTTCATCTACAGTGACTGGCAAAGGTACGATCATCACAGCCGGAGGCATATCCCTCCATACAGCTTGCGGCTTGCTCGGGACTGCGACTGATTCATGCCGATCGTCGGTGCGTTGCGATGGCACTTGGTAGGTAGGGTCTGCCCGGATCACCGGCTCCAGATCGTGGGGGAAGTTCGGCGCATGGACGGGCAGTGCTTCGGCCGAGTTTTCGCCCTTTTGAGTGATGGCCGGAAGCATTTCAGCGATCTCGATCAGGATATCTTTGACCAGATGTCTCATCTGTGCGCCCGCCCGCTGCGGCCCATTGCTATGGCGATCAAACTTGTTGAGGCAACCAATGTTCCCGCTTGAAGCGAATGGCGGGCTTTACCGGGAAAGATCGGCGGAGCGGCTCATGCAATACTCCAGGCGACGTCGCTGCGATCCTCTCGCCTTGCATGATCGATGTCGGAAAGTCGAATTTGAACGTACTGTTCCCTGCCTTCGTCGGAGCGGTGGATGATCCGATGACGGCTGTGTGCCTCGCCCCCGACTTGCCTTGCGCAGCTTCTTCCCTGGCTGCTGTCTGCCCTCCGGTGGGTTCGATCGGGAACAAAGGCTCGACCATCCGGTTTGGAACCATCCCGTTAAGCACAGGACCAATGTGCAGCCTGGCGGATGAGAGACGGCTGCCGGATTGCTATGGCTGTTCCCGATCTGCATTCGGCAGCCGAGATTGAGCCCAAATGCCCTAAGGAGACTTCGCATGAGCGAAGCAGGACACAGCGCAGGCAATGAGGTGACTTCGATTGCGGGCACGTCGCCGTTCGCCAGTTTTTTCATGGCTGGCTTCGAGTGCTCGTCGCACCGGCGCAAGGACGGCGTTCGCCTCGATCTTATCCGCGCGACGTCGCATTATTTGCATGCCCTGGGCGACTACCGCGGTTGCGCCGAACTCGGTCTTCGTACCATCCGCGACGGTTTGCGCTGGCACCTCATCGAAACCGCTCCTGGAACCTATGACTGGTCAAGCTGGACGCCGATGGTCGAAGCAGCGCAATCGGCAGGTGTCCAGGTCATCTGGGACATCTTCCACTACGGATCTCCCGACCATGTTGATCAGGGGTCGATGCATTTCATCGATGCCTATGCCTCGTTCGCCGCGGAAGCTGTGAGGGTTCATCGTTCAATCGCCGGTACAGCGCCTCTGTTGTGCCCGATCAACGAAATTTCGTTTTTCGCCTGGGCTGTTGAGGTCGGCTATTTCCCGCGCGTCGGCCCGAAGAAGCGGGGATGGTTCAAGCGGCACCTCGTGAAAGCAGCAATAGCCGGCGTTCGCGCGATGCGGGAGGTCGATCCCGCTTGCAGATTTGTCTGGGCCGAGCCGCTTATCCACATCGCTCCTCGCGACCGGACCCGCACCGAACGGCGCCGGGCCGAAAATGCCCGTCAGGGACAGTTCGAAGCTTACGACATGCTGCTGGGCCGGGCCGAACCTGAGCTGGGTGGGAGCGAAGATGTCGTCGACGTCGTTGGCTTGAATTTTTATCCACACAATCAGTGGTACCTAAACGGGCCAACGATTCCGATGGGGCATCACGAGTACCGTGCCCTATCGGAGATGCTGATCGAAGTCGCGCATCGATATAGCAAGCCTATGTTCATCGCCGAGACCGGCTCCGAGGGGTCTGGCGGGCCGGCTTGGCTCCACTATGTCTGCGACGAGGTGCGTGCCGCAGAAAGCCTCACAGCCCCGATCGGAGGTATTTGCCTTTACCCGGTAACCGCCTATCCGGGCTGGGACAATTCGCGGCATGCGGAGGTGGGATTGTTTTCGGTCGTCCAGGCGGACGGCAGCCGACACGTCCGCAAGCCCGTCGCGGACGAATTGGCCCGCCAGCAAGCTTTGTTCGCGGCGAACCCGACGCGTTAAATACATGAGCTGCACGAAGGACTGCGCGAGCGCCTGTCGGCCCGCCGCCGATGCTCCCGGGTCCAGGTAGGGAGCTACAGCACCCCTTCGGCCAACGACGCCTCCCCCACGCCCGCCCATTCCGGGACGCTCTTTTGAATGCGTGCGAAGGTTGCCAGGGCCTGCCCGACCACCTGATCCATGTTGTAGTAGCGGTAGGTTGCAAGGCGGCCGACAAACCACACGTCGGGACAGGTTGCGGAGAGCGCTTCGTAGCGCTTGTAGAGCTCTTCGTTTTCGGCCCGCGGCACCGGATAGTACGGGTCCCCGATATCGGTGGGATATTCGTATGTCAGGCTGGTCCGCACGCTCCGTTGGCCGGTCAAATGTTTGTACTCGGTGATGCGGGTGTAATCTTCCGTCTGGGGGTAGTTGACGACGGCAACCGGCTGAAACTGCTCTTGGTCGAGGGTGACGTGCTCGAAACGGAGCGAACGATAAGGAAGACGCCCTAGCTGCCAGCCGAAATATTCGTCGATCGGGCCGGTATAGATCAGGCGGTTGAAGGGTATCTTGTCACGAATTTCGCGGAAGTCGGTCTGCAGCATGACCTTGATGTTCGGGTGATCGAGCATGCGCTCGAACATCCTCGTGTATCCGCCGGCAGGCATCTTCTGGAAGCTGTCGCTGAAATAGCGGTCATCGCGGTTGGTCCTGGTCGGCACTCGTGCCGTCACTGATTTGCTCAGCTGGTTCGGATCGACGCCCCATTGCTTCCTTGTATAACCACGGAAGAACTTCTCGTAGAGCTCGCGTCCCACGGTGCTGACGACAACATCCTCGGCCGTTCGCACGTCCTCTACCGTCTCGCGCCGCGATGCGAAGAACTCCTCCAACTGTGCGGAATTCAACTCGAGGCCATAAAGGCGGTTTATCGTGTCGAGATTGATCGGGATGGGAAGCAGGTTCCCGTCGACCGCCGCCAGAACCCTGTGCTCGTATGTGCGCCATTGGGTGAACTGCGAGAGGTAGTCCACGATCGACTGGCTGTTGGTGTGAAAAATATGAGGCCCGTAACGATGGATGAGGATGCCGGCTTCATTGTAGCAATCGTAGGCGTTGCCGCCGACATGGCTGCGGCGGTCGACCAGGAGAACGCTTTCATGTCGCTGGGAGGCTATCCTTTCAGCAAGCACGCTGCCGGCAAACCCCGCGCCGACGATCAGCCAATCGAACATGGCTATGCGCTCCTGCGAAGCGGTACGACCTTCTTGCGTCGGTAGGCGCCCTCAATGTGAGCGGCCATGGCCTTCCATGTTCTTTCCCACGACATGTCAGCCAGATAGGCATCGACCTGCGGCAGCAGCATCTCGCGCGGTCGCAAAAGCAGGGAGCGCAGCTTGCTGTCCAAGTCGTCAATGTCGGCGATCTCCACCAGCCCAGCAGCGCCGTAGCTGCGCACAACGTCAACGATTGCCGTCGAGATCACCGGCAGGCCCGCCGCCAGAAACTCTGGCGTCTTGGTTGGGCTGATGAACCGGGTCGCTTCGTTGAGCGCAAACGGCATCCACCCGGCATCCCAATGGCGCAGATAATCGGGCAGGTCGCAGTAGGCCTTCGCGCCCAACCAATGCAGATTGTCGGCCTTCGGCAGGATTGCAGGATCGATTTTGACAACGGGGCCGATCATGACGAAATGCACGTCCGGCATGGTCCGCGCCGCTAGCGCCACGAGGTCGACGTCCAGCCGCTCGTCGATGACGCCGAAATACCCCACCCTCGGGTGAGGAATGCCGGCCTGATCGATGGGGTCCTTTCCCGGCAGCCTTGCCTTATGAAAGTGTTTCACATCGATGCTGCTCGGAAAGGGGTAAATGGCCTGATGCAGGCGGCGCTTGGTCTCGAACAGGCTCAGGCCACCGGTGAAAACGAGATCGGCGCGGCGCAGAAGTTCCTTTTCCATCTTCGCCAGTTCGGGCGGCGCATTCTTGAAGGCGGAGAGTTCGTCCATGCAGTCGTAGACGCATATGTCTGGGTCAAGGAACTCCGTGAAGCGAAGAGCCATCGGCGTGTAGTACCAGGCGATCAGCCGGCTGTGCGGCATTGAAGCTATGATCCGCTGAACAAATCTCCGCTGGACGGCATCTGATTTCGCGGCCGACGCGCCGAGCGGAAGCACTGGTGTCACAATTAGAATGTTTGGCGACGCCTCGCTCGTCCGCATCAGCGGCTGTGGCAGTTCTTCAAAAACAGGCTCTTCAAAGTAGATCACTCTCTGCTTCATGGATGCAAGAGTGAGGATATGCTGCGGCCGTTGATGAACGAAATTCCATCGCAAATGGGAGAAGCAAACCAGTAGATTTTCCCTGCCAACGTGTTTACTGGCGGATACCCTGCCCAAGGCTGCTTCCATTGAGATGTTCCTTCTCGTAATCTTTGGTTTATGTTACGACTAACATTTGTTAATAGCGGGTCGAGGAGAAATAGACTTCGATGCCAGCTCCTAACTTTCCCGCGCGTGAGTTGTTCCAAGGTGAAGTGAAGTGCTCTCAGTCACCGCTCGGATGACGAATGCGACGACATTTCCGCGGAGCTGAGAACGGCCACCACGCGTCGCCGGGCTTTGAAAGCGTGAGCGACGGGGGAATGTCGGTGGAGAACTGACCTGCCGTATTTGCGTTTAAGTCTCTGGTTATAAAATGTGCAGGACATCAATTTGATTCGCCCGCATCACTGGCGAGTCCGTGCCAGGCGAATTCCGGGGCTGATATGAAGATCGACTTTTCAACCAATGTTTTTCCGCTGTTTCATCCGCAAAGCGTGGATGATCTCAAAGACCCTTGCCCCGTCTTTGATGGCAGCCTGTGGCACGTCTTCGGCTCGAGCGGCACGGTGACCAGCGAGACGTGGAGGATCCTGCATGCCACGGCGCCGGAACTTTATGGGCCGTGGACCGAGCATCAGTCGATCGAGCTTCCTATCAATGGGAGTGGTGTTGCGGCTCCGGGGGTCATTCACGAAAGTGGCGTCTTTCACATGTTCATCCAGACCGAGTTCATGAAGTCTGGTGGCCGCTGCGAGCATGCGGTTTCCAATGACGGGTTCCATTGGGTGGTTCTTAGCCCGGCAATCCTCGCCATCCCGGACACGGAGGAAGATGGCATTTACGATCCGCATCCCGCAGTTATTGGCGGCAAGCGCTACCTCGTCTATTCCGCCATGCCAAAATTCACCAGGGTGCCACAGCCCGACATCTATCTCGCGCGTAGCCAATCCGATTCATGGTTCGGCCCTTGGAAGCGGATCGGCAAGATCCTCGACCATAATGAAGTTCCTCACCACAACACGAGAGAGGATCCCGACTACGAATGGGGGATAGAGGGCGCACAACTGGTCGAATTGCCGGATGGCCGCGTGCTTCTCAATGCCACTTGCTTTCTCCCGAATGGCCTTCGGGGAAACCGGCAACGCGTGTTTTTTGCCATCGCCGATGATGTTGCTGGACCTTATGTGTCGATGGGACCGGTGCTGGAACCAGGCCAGCCGGGAGAGAACGGCCACTCGACCGTGATGATCGAAGGGGGCCAACTTTCGCTGTTTTACCAAAGCCGGGTCGCCACGACCGATCATCGGTGGCGCTACGGCTTGGCCAGATGCGACGTCGCCCTGTTTTCCAAGGTTGCATGATTTAGGTGTTGCTCGGACGGAACAATCCGTCGGAGCGCGTGCACACGACACCATGCAGCAGTCGCTCGCGGCGTTCGAAGACATGGGCGAACTGAATATCTCTGCTCCTTCCCGCAGGAGAATGAAACATCAGCACGTATTCTATGCCTTCATCCTCGCTTCGTTGAAGGCGTCCAACAGCGCAGGGACGTGCCGGGCGTCCAGAGCGAGCAGATGATCGACAGGCGGACAGCCGAATAGACAAAGGTCAGCCAAAGCCGAGGCAACCGGCGGCCTTCCGCTCGGCCCGTCCGCAGTCGGGAGCACAAGGTTTGTACTCGAGCCAGTGAACCTCCGCACGACGGGCAGCTCAGCTCATTCCTTGCGTGCCTGACGAGCTCCCCGTTTCAGCCTGATCATAAATGCTTCACCCAAGGGAACATCGCAGCTTCCACGAAGTTGGGAAGCCACGGAGGACGTGCACATGAACAGTGTCATCTATCTTATCGGCCTTATCGTTGTCGTGCTGGCGGTCCTCTCCTTCCTCGGTCTTCACTAGGTGGCCCATGCAGCATGAGAACGATCAGGGCGGACAGCCCACCGATTTCGACAAGGCGAAAAGCGACGTATCCGACAGGCTGCGCCAGGAACAAGAACGTGCCAGCGAGCTGCTTCACGACGCGCGTGACACGGTGACCCGTAAGGCTGGCGATTATGCATCTGAAGCCAGGGATGCGATTTCCGACAAGGCGGAGGAAGCTCAGCGCGACATCGGATCGAGTCTGGCGGCGCTGGGCGGCGCACTGCGCGCGGCCAGTGACCATCTGGCCAACAACGATGAAAGGAACGCATCGAAGTTCGCATTGGATGCCGCCGGTGGCTTGGAGCGGCTTTCATCGTCATTGAAACAGAAACCGTTCGGCCAGGTCCTGGAGGACGTGCAGTCCTTTGGCCGGCAAAATCCCGGTGTCCTGCTTGCCGGATCGGTATTGGCCGGATTGGCTCTCGGGCGGTTCATCAAGGCTTCTCCGCCGGCGGGTCCAGAATTCCAGGATGCTGCGGGAGACCTCAAATCACACACCGATCAGGCACAGGGTTGGTCCGTTGATCGTTCGCAGGATTCGGGCCTCGTCGGCGATGATGGGGCCACGCAGAACGCGGAGCAGGACAGATGAACACCCAGGACAATCCCAGCCTTACCGGACTGATCACCGACTTGGCCCAGAATGTCACCACTCTGGTGCAAACCGAGGCCAGGCTGTTTCGGGCGGAGCTCTCTGAAAAGCTTGCCAAAGCCGGAGCAGGTGCCGCGGAAGTACTGGGCGGCGCGATTTGCCTGCTCGCCGCGCTATTGGTGTTGCTGCAGGCACTCGTTATCGCACTGACGCGGGCAGGGCTAGGCGCGGGGTGGTCTTCCCTGCTGGTCGGTGTGGTCGTGGCGGTCCTCGGCGTCATCCTGCTGCGGACCGGGATGGCCAGCATGGCGCCTTCGGAACTTACCCCCGACCGGACCCAGGAACAGCTTAAGCGCGACGCGAGCGTGATCAAGGAACAGGTGAGATGAAAGAGAAATCCGCAGCCGAACTTGAACGCGAGGCCGAGGCAGCCCGCGCCCGGGTGATGGAGACCGCCGAATCCATTCGAGGCAAGATGACGCCCGGACAATTGCTGGATGAGTTCACCGGGCTGTTCTCGGGAGGGGAGAGCTCGGCCATGCTCAGCAATCTCAGAACGCAGGTCCGAGACAATCCTTTGCCGGTCACCATGGTGGGCGCAGGTCTGGCTTGGCTGATGTTCGGCAGCGGTACCTCAAACACCCCCCACGGTTCGGCTGGATACTCCATGCCTTCGGCGCCGGGACGACATGATGACGGGGAGCGTGGAGGCCTTGGCAGCACGCTTTCCGATGCCGCCACATCGCTGTCGTCGGCTGCTACCAGCGTCAGCGATACCGTTTCGAGCGCGGCAAGCAACGCCGCCGAGGGTTTGACGGGCAGCACGGCCACTGCAAGATCGGTGACCGGCGAGATGGCGGCGAAAACCACCCGCTCTGCCCAAGAACTGTTTGAGAACCAACCCTTGGCCGTAGCGGCCGCCGGTCTCGCCATCGGCGCCGCCATAGGTGCAATGCTGCCCCATACCGCAACGGAGGATGAGCAACTAGGCGCCTATGGCGACAAGCTTCGCGACACCGCCGAAACCATGCTCGACAGGGGTCTGGATGAAGCCAAGCAGGTCGCCGCCGACGCCTATGAGACCATCAAGCAGGAAGCTGGCCGGCAACATATGGAAGCAGGCACGATGGCCGATCAGCTCGGCGAGGTCGTGAAGTCCACAGCAGACAAAACCGAGCATGCCGTGCGTGAACGGATTTCCGATCCGTCTCAGCGTCAAACCTAGCTTGAATGATCCTGGATCAACGATAGTCGGTCTCTTCAGAAGGGCTGGCGTTGTTGTTCAAACGGTGAACCGCTCGAGTCATTTCAGAGCGTAGAGGTAAGCGGCGATATCGCGCGCCTGCTGCTCTGTAATCCGGGTCGACGGCATGGCGGTGTGCGGATTGATTTCCCTGGCCGATCGTATCCAGCGGATCAGGTTCTCTGGATTGTTGGCCAGCCCGCCGCCGATAAAGACGCGGTCAGCAAGACTGGCATCCAGGCGAGGACCGACCTGCCCTTGCGCGCCCGGCACGCCCGTAATCGTATGGCAGCCGGAACAGCCATTCGCAGTCATGATCGGCAAGGCCCTCGCAGTGTCACCGCCCGTGGCCGCCTCCGCCTCGTGGCGGACGCGCGCGGCCCAATCGGACCACCAGGTCATTCCGGCCACGGCCGCGACGAGCAGCACCAGCGCGGCGATGACGGCGGCAAGCAGTTTAGACAAGCTCGTACGCATGCGCCGCCTCCCTCCTTCCGCTCGCCTTGATCCACAACGCGGCCAGCAGCAGCGCTGCGCCGCCATATATCAATCCAGCCGGAACCCACATCACCAGTCCGGCAAGTTGCTGGTCCTCCAGGGGGCTCAAATTCCACAGTGCCGCTCCCACGGCGTTCTCCGGGTACCAGAGGCGTGGTGAGAGCAACAGGAGAACGCCGAGCAGCCCGGTATGCAGCGAGGTGACAAAGAGGTGCATCACTGCGCTCCCATAGGCATGCTGGCGGCCGGGACGCGGCAAGAGGACCCACCAGAACAGCAGCCCTGTTCCGAAGAAGCTCGCGTGCTGTGCATAGTGCAGTACGCCGCGTTCGAGCGCGGCCTCGAACAACACCGGAATGTGCCAAATCCATATAGCAATGCCGTGGATAATGGTCGCGCTGATCGGCCGCGTTGCGAAGGCCCAGACCACCCTCAGCCAATTGGCGTGTCCGGCAATTCCCAGGATGCGCCGGAACCGGATGGGTAGGCCCCACATCAAGGCCGCAGCCGGGCAGGCAGAGACCAACAGCGGCGCCGCCACGGCCATCAGCAGTTCATGCTCGATCATATGCGCCGCAAAGACCTGCTCGCCGAGCACATGAATCGGGCTGACCAATGCGGCTGTCAACACGCTCCATCCGGCCGTGAACAGCAGAGCCTGGCGCATCCGCAACGTCCTGCCGCGGCTGCTGCGCCGCCAAAGCCGGCCCGCTCCAACGACATATATCAGGGCAAGCACGGCGAGTGGCAGGGTGATGGGCAGCGCGAGCGTCCACCCGGCCCCGGGCGCGCCGGCGCCGTAGCAGATGGAAGTAGGGAACAGCGCGTCCAGGTTCATCGCAGGCACTCATCCAGGATCAGCGCCGCGCTGCCTTGCATCAGGATCACAAGCGCAAACAGCAACGCCGATAATATCCCGAGCTTGGCGACGAAGCGCTCTGTGCGGCGCGTACGCTCCGGCTTGAATGCGGCACCGCCTCGCCGCTTCGCGCGCCACGACAGCGCCCCGCCGAGCAGCGACAACAAGACGAGCAGCAGCGCCACGGGAAGCACGACCGGCACCTGACGGTTGCATTGCCAAGGCACCAGTGCATAATTCAGCTGTGTCGAGACCGCCCAGGCCAGCGGACCTGACAGAAGACCACCCCAAGACGTTCCCAACCGCAACGCTCGCATCTCAGCCTAGCCTCGGCGCCCAATAGATGAGCACGTAGATCGGGATCCAGGTCAGGACCACGAAATCCCAGTAGAAGACATTGTCGCCGACATCGCCGAAGCGCCGGCCGCTATAGCCGTGGCGCGTGAACATCAGCACTGTCAGCACGATGGTGTCGCCGACATCGGTTATGAGGTGCGTGGTGTGCAGGCCAAGCAGCACCCAGAGCATCGATCCATAGGCGTTGGTGTCCCAATAGATGTTGAGGGCGGGGAATTCGAACCAGCGCACGACGAGCGGAGCGATGCCGAGCAGCGACATGACCACCAGGCCGATCCGCACCGGAACCATGGAGCATTGCTTGGCGTGGCGGTGGAGGACGTGGTTGGGCACAAGGCTGACGACAAACAAAATCGTCACGATCGTTCCGGGCCAATGGTTCGGCTGCGGTGCGCTAAGCCGCCATGCTGGCCACGACAGCGCAAGGTAGAGATATGCGCCCGCTGCCAGCGCAAAACCCGTACCTTCCAACGCCATGAAGCCGAGCGTGCCCCACCAGGTGGGGCTGCGCGGACCGTGCCCGAAGGTCGGCAGGCCAGAAAGATCGGCGGCGGCGCGCTGCTTCATTCCTGGTCCTCCGGATGGCCCTTGGGCCAGAACCAACCGATCAACGTGATGGCGATCGGCGCGGCGCCCCAGACGATCGCCCAGGGCGTGAAGATCGAATAGAGAAAGGTGCCGCCGACGGCTAGCGCCGCAAAAAGCGGCCAGATCGAAGGGGCGGCCGATTTCTCGCGAATATCGGGATAAGCTTCGGCCACGGTCGAGATGAGGAGTTCGCGCGCATCGATGCGGAGCCCGGTCGCTACAGGTAGCGCCTCCCGCTCGGCCCAGAGCGGCTCGATATGGGTGACGATGGGAATGCGTGCGAAATTATAGCTCGGCGGCGGCGAGGATGTTGCCCACTCCAAGGTTCCTGCGTCCCACGGATTGTTGCCGGCCGAGGTGCCTTTCAACGCGCCATGCACAAGATTGAAGGTGAACAGGACAAAGCTCAGGAAGAAGAGTAGCGCCCCTGCCGAGATGAAAAGGTTGATGTTGCCCCAGCCAAGCTCGGCCGGATAGGTATAGACCCTTCGTGGCATGCCCCATAGGCCGACGAGATGCATCGGGAAAAAGGCCGCATTGAACCCGATGAAGGCCAGCCAGAAATGCCACCGCCCGAGGCGTTCGCTCATCATGCGGCCGGTGATCTTCGGGAACCAGAAATAAGTCGCGCCAAGCAGCGGGAACACCGAGCCGCCGATCAGCACGTAATGGAAATGCGCGACGACGAAATAGGTGTCGTGCACCTGAAGATCCAGTGGCACAGAGGCGAGCATGACACCGGTCAGCCCGCCGATGACGAAGATGAAGAAGAAGCCGAAGACGAACAGCAATGGCGTCCGGATCACCGGCCGGCCGTCCCAAAGTGTTGCAAGCCAGCAGAAGATCTGCACGCCGTTTGGAATGGCGATCAGCATGCTGGATGCGGTGAAGAAACTGGCGCCGAGCTTAGGCAATCCCGTGGCGAACATGTGGTGAACCCAGAGCCCGAACGACAGGAAGCCGACTGCGATCAGCGACAGGACCAGCCCGAGATGACCGAATGTCGGTCGCCTGGCGAAAACAGGAATGATCGCGGACACCATGCCCGTCGCCGGCAGGAAGATGATGTAAACCTCCGGATGACCGAAGAACCAGAAGAGATGTTGGAACAGCAGAGCATCCCCACCTTCCGCCGGGTTGAAGATGTGCGTGCCGACCAGGCGGTCAAGGATCAGGAAAGTCGAGGTGATCATCACCGCCGGCATCGCGAAGACGACGACGAAGGAAGTGACCAGCATCGCCCAGACATAGAGTGGGATCTTGTCCAGCGACATGCCGGGGGCACGCTGTTTGAAGACAGTGACGATGGTCGCAACAGCGACGGCCAATGACGACACTTCGGTATAGGTGATCATCTGCGCCCAGACATCGGCGCGCTTGCCCGGTGCGAATTCGGGGCCGGACAGCGGCACGTAAGCGAACCAGCCCACATCAGGAGCCATGTTGAGGGCGAAGGACACCCAGGCGAAAGCGCCGCCCGAGACGTAGATCCAATAGCTGAACGCGTTCAGACGCGGAAACGCGATGTTGCGGGTGCCGACCATCAGCGGCACCAGGTAGATTCCGGTCGCCTGCACGATGGGCACGGCGAACAGAAACATCATCGTAACGCCATGCATGGTGAACAGCTGGTTGTAGAGGTCGGGCCCGATCAGGCCGCGTTGAGGTCCCGAAAGCTGGATACGCATGGCAACAGCGTTGAGACCGCCAAGACCAAGGAAGACGAAAGCGGTGATCAAATAGCGTCGTGCGATCACCTTGTGATCGACGCTCGAGAGCGCTCCGACGATGCCGGACGGCGTCCGCCAGGTGCGCTCGAGCCAGCGATGCAGGCTGGCATCATCCATGCCGGTATCGCGGGGGCCGTCACGTTCGGGAGCAAGGTCGCCCTTGGCGGGGTCTGGTTCCGGGATGTGGCGGTCGCCTGTGACATCGGCGCTGCTCATTTCAGCCCCTCGAGATAAGCGACGATTGCGTTGAGCTCGTCGCCGTTGAGATCTGCCACTGGCATGTGGGAACCCGGCTTGATGCCTTGCGGGTCGGCTATCCAGGCGGCGAGATTGCCGCGGCTCATCGTCAGCGTTCCGGCCGCCAATGTTTTCCGGCTGGCGATGTGGGTGAGGTCGGGAGCCACCGTTCCGCCGGCCGGCGTTCCCCCGATCCTATGGCACATCACGCAGGGGCGTTTGAGGAACAGGTCCGCGCCGGCCTTGGCTTCGCCGCTCGCCGGCGCGCCGGCCGGCTGCAACTGGTCGTTCAGCCACGCATCGAATTTCGGGCGCGGCTCGGCGATGATGAAGGTGCCCATATTGGCGTGCTGCGCACCGCAGAATTCAGCGCATTGACCGCGGTAGACGCCCGGCTTGTCCGCCTTGATATCCAGCACGTTCATGTGGCCGGGGATAAGATCGAGTTTGCCGGCCAAGCTTGGGATCCAGAAGGAATGGATCACATCGGTCGAGGTCAATAGCAGCCGCACCGGCTCGCCGGCAGGGATATGGATCTCGTTTACCGTCGTCAGGATGCGGCGCGGCGTAGCATCCTCGTAGCGCCACTCCCACCCCCACTGGTGCCCGGTCACCCTGATTGTCAGCACAGCCTCCGAGCCGATCGCAGCCAGCGTCCTGTTGGCGAAAAAGCTTAGCAGCGTCAGTCCGATCAGGATGATGGCGGTCAGTCCGACGGCGGACGCGACCACGCGCATCTTGCGGCGTTCGGCCGCTTCGTCGAGTAAGAGGGGTTCATCGCCGGGACGCGATCGCATAACCAGCGGTGCTGCGAGCGCGATCATCACCAGCACCCACACAACCGCGCAAAGCGCGGTGAAGAACCAGATCAGCCAAGCCAACTCGTCGGCTGCGGGGCCTTTCGGATCCAGCGCCGACTGCCAGCCTGCGCATCCCTGCAGAAGCAGGAGACAGAGAGCGAAGGTCATCGAAGCCGGGCGCCTCACGGTGATTTGCCCAGTGTCGCGGCATCCGGCAGGCGGTTTTCCGAGGGATGCACCATCATGCCGTCATTGCGTTGCGGCGCGGCGGAGGAGGGCGCGTTGCCGCCCAGTGCACGCACATATGCCGCCAGCTCCCATATCTGGTCATCGGGTATCTTCTGGCCGAAGCTCGGCATCCCGTTCGGCCTGCCGTCGCGGATCGTGGCGTGGATGCTTTCGATCGAGCTGCCGTAGAGCCACTTCTCGTCCATGAGCGCCGGGCCCATGCCGCCACCGCCATTGGCATGGCAGCCCGAGCAGTTGAACCAGCTGAACAGGCGTTTGCCCTCGCTCATGTGGAAGGCGTTGGCCTCGAAGCTCGCCGCCTTGTTATCGGTGGGGGAGGGTCGCTGTCCGCCCGGCTCCAACGTGGTCACGGGCGTCGGCTGCTCACCTGAGCCGAGCGCCGATTGCGGTCGCGTGTCGCGCTCCTCGCGCTGGCAGGCGACCAGGGCCAGCGTCAAGGGCAGTAACATCGCCAGAGCCTGCCTCATCGCGCCGGACTCCCGGCCATGTCCAGACGCGGTACGCCGTATTGCGCCAGAACCGCGTCGATCTCGGCCTTGTGTCTGGCAAGCGCGCTATTCACATCGCCACGCAGCGCATCGTCCTCGCGCCGAACACCCATTGAGATGTCGTACATTAGCGGCAGTTGCGGTCCGTCGATGCGAGGCGTGACCGGCGTGATCCGGAGCGACACCTTTTGCCGCTGGGCGAAATAGCCGGCGAGCGGACCCCAAACCACGGCAAGATCGATCTCGCCGTTCGCAACAGCTTCGACGATGCGCGCCGGAGGGTTGGGAGCGGAGTAGTCGCCATAGACGGGGTAGCCGACGAGGTGCCCGACGATGCCGCGGCGGCCAAGCGCCTGGACTGGCGGCGAGTTGGCGCCATCGTCGCCGATGAGCTGAACACCGATACGCAATTCTTGCAACCGCGGGTCGTTGAAGGAGGCCACGTCCGGGCCGTCCTGGCGGGTTACAAAGACATAAGACGAACGGTAGTAAGGCGTGGTCGTGCGCAGCATTTCGAGATTGGCAGGCGTGCCGGGCACGAGATCGCAAAGGCCTGCCTTCAGCGTGTTGCGGATGAAGCCACGGCGCTGCGCCCACCAAGTATACGTCAGCTTGGCGCCGAGATCAGTGGCGATGATTTCCGCGATCCTGTTCTCGAAGCCTTGACCGGCCGCGTTGGAAAACGGCATGTTGTTCGGGTCGGCGCACACTCTCAACTCACGTGGACTGGCAATAGCCGGCAAGAGCAACAAGGCGAGCCCGGCCATGCCGATCGCCACCCGTTGGAACGCCTTTCGCGCCGGACGTACGGTCAAGTCCGATCCATCAAGGCAGCCGGAACACATAAAGCGTGCCTCCCGCCGTGGTAGCGTTCTTTAGATCCTTCATCGCGTTGACGAAGCCAAGTGCCGCGGTGGCATCGCGTGGGTCGAGGTCGCCGGAAACGATGGCACCGGCCCAGCCACCGACGCCTGACAGAATTGCGACATATTGGTGCCCATCGGGGCCGCGATAGGTTATCGGCTGGCCGATGATGCCGGACGATGTCTTGAATTGCCAAAGGAGGTCGCCAGTCCTGGCGCTGACCGCCTTGAACCAGCCTTCCATGGTGCCGTAAAAGACGACATCGCCGGCAGTGACGACGGTGCCGCTCCACACCGGAAAGTTCTCCTTCAGGACCCAGGCCGGCTTGGCGGCGGCAACATCCCAGGCGGTGAAGGCACCACGATTGCCGCCCGGCCCGGGGATCATGCGTACGTTCATGCCGACATAGGGCGTGCCTGCGATGTAGTTTACCTCGACGCCTTCTTCATCCATGCAGAGATTGTTGTGGGGGATGTAGAGCAGGCCGGTCCTCGGCGAAAAGGCCGATGGCTGCCAGTCCTTGAGGCCGGACGCTGTCGGGCAAATGTCTCGCACCACCTTGCCGGTGCCGGTTCTCTTGTCGGGGTTTGCAATCAGGCGGCCGGTCTTCAGGTCGACGCCCTTGCTGGAATTGACCGGGCCATAGGCTGTGGCCGACAGCACCTCGCCAGTGGTCCGATCGAGGATATAGAGGTAGCCGTTGCGTTCCGGTCGGACGAGGACCTTGCGCGGCTTGCCTTGCCAGGTCATGTCCAGAAGGATCTGCTCGTTGATCCCGTCATAGTCATGGAGGTCATGCGGGCTCCACTGATAGAACCACTTCGCCGCTCCGGTATCGGGATCACGCGCGAAAATACCGGACGTCCATTTGTTGTCGCCGGGCCGCAAATCCGGATTCCACGGTCCTGGATTGCCTGTGCCGTGGAAGATCAAGTTCAAGTCCGGATCGTAGGAGATCCAGCCCCACATATTGCCGCCGCCGATCTTCCAGGCTTCCGGCGGCCATGTCGTCACGCCAAGGTCCTTGCCCTTGTCCATGTCATAGTGGGGCTTGAAGTCCGGGCCGATCAGCACATCCTTGTCGGGTCCAGTGCCATAAGCCGTCCAGACAATATGCCCGTCTCCGGCATCCAGCGCCTTGACCCAGCCCCGGACGCCCATTTCGCCGCCGGAATTGCCGACCAAAACTTTGCCCTTCACCACCAGCGGAGCCATGGTGATGGTCTCGCCGATGTTAATGTTGCCGATATGAGCGTTCCAGATCGGTTTGCCTGTGTTGGCGTCGAGGGCGATCGTGTGGCCGTCCAGCGTGTTGAAGAAGATGCGCCCGTCGGCGAAGGCCGCGCCGCGGTTGACGACATCGCAGCAGGCCACCCCTTGTGCCGCCGGCTCGGGGTTGGGCTCGTACTTCCACTTCATCGGCGCGCCGGGCCTGGAAAGGTCGAGCGCGTAGACGATGTTGGGAAAGGGCGTGACGATGTACATGATGTTGCCGACAACCAGCGGCGCTGCTTCCTGGCCCTTGTTCACGCCGGTGGAGAAGGTGAAGGCGACCTGCAGGTTCTTGACGTTGCCTTCGTTGATCTCGGTCAGGTCGCTGAAGCGGGTCGACGCGTAGTTCTTGGCCGACATTGTCCATTGCCCGTCATCGGGTGGCGCGGCGGCGGCGGGCGGCGCAATAGCCGCCGCCGATGGCGGCTCCGAGGCACCGCTCAGGAATGGGCCGCATGCCAGCAGCATCACCGAGAGTATGCAGGTGCGAAAAGAATTCTCGGTCGCCGATGCGCGGGCGCCTCGTCCTTCGTTAACGCGCGCCTGTGCCGGGTGCAGCATGCCTTTCATTTGTGGATCGAGCCTCCCACGCCGGCGCCGAGCTCCGCCGCGATGTCAGCCTCGGTGCCGGCACAAAGCGGATGGCCCCAGCCCGAGGCGCTTTTGCCGCCGGGATCGAGATCGTAGACGATGGCGTCCTTGCGATTGGGATTGACCCCGGCGGGAACCTTGTCGAGGCCGAGCGCCGCGCGAACACGCCAGGCGACGTTGTGATCGGCGCATGAGGAATCTCCGGAGACCCCAATCCCTCCAACGATGCTCTTGCCGTCATAGAGGGCAAGCCCGCCGCCAAACACAACCACGCCTCCGATCGGCTTGCCGACGAGGGGATCGCTGGCGCTTCCGAACGTTTTGGGATCGCCCGCATAGGCTGCGGCCTGGTTAACCGGATTGGTCTCCTGCAAGCCGAAAAGCGGCCCGCCCGGCTGCGCCCCGGCGTAGAGATTGGCTGTCGATAGGGCCATCTGCGCCAGACTGAGCCCATTGGCTGTATTGGCCTTCTCTGCCGCGGCGAGGCGGCTCCCTGGCCATTGCGAATCTGCGGTGGGACCGCTGAAAGCGATCGCGCACACCGCGCCGTCGCGGGCAACGACAGCGGCCCATTCGTTGGTCTCAAAGCCTCCGTTGGCAGGTCCACCGCTTGCTTTCACATTGGCCTTGAGGGCGGCGAGCAGCTTATCGTGGTCCGCCGGGCAGGGCGCCTGTGCCATGGCTTGGCCCTGTGGGGACAGGCCCCCCGCCAACACCAGGCCAAAGGCTGATAAGAAAAGCTGACAGCGGTACATTGTCCTGCCCATTCGTCGAGCATCAAAGAATCATGGAGCACTCTGTCAGACTGGAGAATGCGAGAAAGAATCCGTGATCCAATGCCGTCGGTGTCTAACTTGGGCGATGCAGGTATGTTCCTGCTTTTGGAAAAAAATGCACAGTTCCCGTCCGGTGAATGGCAAGGTTGCCGTCTGTCCCGCCGGCGGTCGGCTCATCGCACCTAGTGAGCACTTGGCATTATCAGAGAAGCGGAGCGGTCGCGGGACCATACGGACGATCTACCCGGCAATGAGGGGTTAGCGTAGTCCGGAGTGCTTCGGCGTAGTTTTTCGCAGAAAAACCAACGGTTTGCGGTTCATCTCATTCACAATCGGACCCACATCATCAACTGAAGTCTTCGATTGCCTAAGTCGCTGATTTCTTTGGCCTCGTGCAAATCTGGGTGTAAGGGCAGCAGATCCATCTGACGGTGCTTTTGAGGGTAATTTTCGTACGCGACTCAACGTTCGAGAAAAGAACCGTCACCCAGTGCTCATGACAATACCTAGACACATATGGTCGTTGTCTTGTTCAGATGGTATCGATAACATGTCCTTCGCGTGGGGTTTGATTCCAAGGGGTGGCTCATGATCGATGCAGGACGCCGCAGAGACCTTGTGACCGAACGTCTAGCGCTTCCCTTGGGCAGGCCTCAGCCGGCCGGTGGAGCGGCATGATGACCAAGGCTGCCTCATCTAGGCACCTCGAAAGCCATGCGCCAACTATGGTTGACGTGGCGCTGCGGGCAGGTGTGTCCACCATGACTGTTTCACGCGCCCTGAAAGAGGGCAGCCGGGTTTCCAAGGCGACGCGGGAAAAGATCATGGCTGCGGTCAACGAGCTTGGTTACGTGCTCGACCAGTCAGCCGGTACCCTGTCCTCGCGCAAGACTGGATTTGTTGCTGCAATGGTTCCATCGCTCAACAATTCCAACTTCGCCGACACGGCGCGCGGTATTACGGATGAACTGGAGAGCACGGGACTCCAGCTTCTTCTCGGCTACACCGACTACACGGTCGAGAAGGAGGAAAAGCTGATCGAAGCGATGCTCCGCCGACGGCCGGAAGGCATCATAGTGACTGGAGGAGCCCATACGGAGCGCGCCCGCCGCCTTCTTGATAACGCGGGCATCCCGGTAGTCGAAACCTGGGAGTTGCCGTCGAAACCCATCGATCAGGTGGTCGGGTTCTCCAACGAAGAGGCGATGGGGCTTCTCGTCAAAACGCTGGCCAGGAAAGGCTATCGAAAATTCGGCTACATCGGTGGCACGACCTCGCGCGACACGCGCGGCAGCCAGCGGCGCGAAGGCTTTGTCCGAGCCATCGAGGAACTCGGCCTGCCGACCGGCCGGCTTGTCTCCTTCGGCGTGCCACCGATCTCCATCGAACAAGGTGGCCAGGCGGTTGTGAGCATGCTGGAACGCTGGCCGGACACCGAGGCCGTGCTCTGCGTTTCCGATCTCTCGGCCTTTGGCGCGCTGATGGAATGCAAGCGTCGTGGAATGCGGGTCCCGCAGGACATCGCCATTGCCGGCTTTGGCGACTATGAGGTTGCCGCCTTCTGCCATCCCGGCATCACAACCGTGAACGTGGACTGCTATGGCATCGGACAACAAGCTGCCCGCAGGCTTATCCAGATCATCCGCGGCGGCGAAAAGAAGCACGAACAGGAAATCATCCTGACCGGCTATCGCGTCGTCGAGCGCGAAAGCACCTGAACTCCTTCAGCAAATTCCAAAACAGTAAAGGCATAGCGATGTTTCGAAAGACCATCAGCCTCACGCATGACGGCGCGTTGAAAGCCGTGGCTGCCGGAGCCGCACGCGCCGTCACGATAGGGGTGCCGCAATGTCTTGTGGTTGTCGATGCAAGCGGCGAGACCATCGCCAGCCTGCGTATGGACGGCGCACGGTTCCTGAGCCTGCACACGGCGCGGGCAAAGGCGCGCACGGCGGCGTCGATCAACGCCGCCACCGGCGGCATGGCGCCCGAAGCAGCAACCTTGGCTGGGATCGCCTCACAGGGCGGCGTGACCAATTTGCCTGGCGGCCTGCCGATCCGCTTCGATGGCCGCCTGGCGGGCGCCATCGGTGTCGGTTCGGGAACCGGCGAGCAGGATTTCGACGTGGCACGCGCCGCACTGGCGGCGATCGGCGCCGACGCGATTTAAAGGCGATGTGTTGATGCGCTTCCAGCGCATCCGAAGGATCTTCAGAACGCGATCTGGACCTTCATCGACCTGTTGCGGTCACCAGCGATCTCGAAAGCGGTAACCGCCTCGTCGAGCGGATAGATGCCTGATAGCAGCGGTTTGACATCCACCCGGCGGTGGTTGATCAGGTCGACGGCGAGCGCGAATTCCTCGTGAAAACGGAAGCTGCCGCGCATCTCGATCTCTTTGGCGACGATCAGGTTCTGCGGGAGAGACACGTCGCCGCCAAGGCCGAGCTGCATCAGCACGCCGCGCGGCTTCAGCACGTCGAGTCCGGCCCGTACCGCGCGCTCGTTGCCGGAGCATTCGAACATCACGTCGAAACTGCCCTTTTCGATGTTATAGGCAGCGAGCTTGTCGGCGTCGGTGGCGACATTGATGGTGCGGTCAGCGCCGATCTCCCGAGCCTTTTCCAGCACGGCATCCATGACGTCGGTGACGACGATTTCGCGCGCGCCGTGGGCTCTGGCTGCCAGGATGCAAAGCGCGCCGATCGGCCCGCAGCCGGTGACCAGAACGCGTTTGCCGAGCAGCGAGCCGGCGCGGTTCATGGCATGCAGCGTAACCGCAAAAGGCTCGGCGAAAGCGGCCTCGTTGATGGAGATATGGTCGGCGATTTTATGACATTGCCACGCCTCCGCGATCAGGCGCTGGCGGAACGCCCCTTGTATATGGGGCATCGGCATGGCGCTGCCATAGAAGCGCATGTTGAGGCATTGGTTCTGAATGCCTTGCAGGCAGTAGCGGCAGGCGTTGCAGCGTCGGCTGGGCGAGATCGCGACGCGGTTGCCGACAGCGAGTGTGGAAACGCCGCCGCCCATGGCTTTGACTGTGCCGGCAACCTCGTGGCCAAGGATCATGGGCTCGCGAAGACGGATCGCACCGAAGCCGCCATGGTTATAATAATGCAGGTCCGAACCGCAGATGCCACCGGCTTCGACCGCGATCTCGACCTGTCCGGCGCCAAGGGAGCCCGGATCGGTCTCCTCGAT
The DNA here is from genome assembly GCF_040322895.1 of Mesorhizobium sp. M0088. NCBI lineage: Bacteria > Pseudomonadati > Pseudomonadota > Alphaproteobacteria > Hyphomicrobiales > Phyllobacteriaceae > Mesorhizobium > Mesorhizobium sp. M0088. Next base: position 151,492 of record NZ_JAMYUI010000008.1, on the reverse strand, counting down.
CCGCAGGTCTTTTGCCGCGTGGATGACGATCGACTTCATGATGGGATCCTCTCTCAGACGACCGGTGTCAGCAAGGTCTGTCCGCCGAAATGGGCCGCGAGATTGTCGCGAACGAGCTGACCCATGGCCTTGCGGGTCTCCACCGTGCCGCTGGCGTGGTGCGGTTGCAGCACGACATTGGAAAGCTTCAGGAAGCGCTCGTCGATCGTTGGCTCGTTCCAGAACACGTCTAGCCCAGCGCCCTTTATGGCACTGGATTCCAGGGCCGCGAGCAACGCGGTCTCGTCAACCGTGCTGCCGCGCGAAATATTTATGACGATGCCGTCAGGCCCGAGTGCAGCCAGAACATCCGCATCGATGATGTGCTTCGTGCTGTCGCCGCCAGCGAGCGTCACAATCATGAATTCACTCTGTCGCGCCAGTTCGACCAGATCGCCAACGAATGCGTAGGGCAAGTCATCGCGCTTACGCACGTCGAAATAGGCGACAGCGCAGTCAAAGGCTGCGGCGCGCCTGGCCACCGCCGCGCCGACGCGGCCCATGCCGACAATGCCCAGCCTTTTCCCGCAAACGCGCGTCACCAGGGGCATGTTGGCCTTGCGCCAGCTGCCACCGCGGACGTAGGCGTCGGCCTGCGGGATCTTGCGCGCCACTGCCAGCAGCAGCCCGATGCCGATATCGGCCACGTCCTCGGTCAGCACGTCAGGCGTGTTGGTGACGCGGATGCCGTTTGCCCTGGCGTAAGCAAGGTCGATGGCGTCGGTGCCGACGCCATAGCAGGAGACGATTTCAAGCTTCGGCAGTTTCGCCATCAGCGCCGCACTTGCCCCAAGCTCGCCGCGCGTTGCGATGCCACGAATCGCGCCAGCTTGGCTTGCGATAAGCGCGTCCTTGTCCTCCGCCTGCCAGAGCTTGTGAACGCGATATCTCGCCTCGAGGTCTCCCATGTCCCAATCCGGATAGGGGCCGGTCATCAATATATCGGTCATGGCGTCGTCTCCTCAGCAAGTTCATTTTTCCCATTGACTATGTTATCGATAACATTCATGTCAATAGGCACTGGCGGCGGCGCGGTGGAAATCGTATCCGCTTCAGGGGACAGTCCTCAGGAGGAGCGCATGAGCAGTTCGTTGTTCGATTTGACCGGCATGCGGGCGCTGGTCACCGGCTCGGGTCAGGGGATCGGCCTGGCGCTGGCAGAGGGGCTGGCGCAGCACGGCGCCGAAATCGTGCTGAACGGGCGCAACGCTGAAAAAGTCGCGGCCGCTGCCGATGCGCTGGTGGCCCGGGGATACAAGGCTCGCGTGGCGGTCTTCGACGTGACCGATCACGCTGCGGTCGTCAAAGGCGTCGCCGAGATCGAGGCGACGATCGGCGCCATCGACATTTTGATCAACAATGCCGGCATGCAGTTTCGTATGCCGCTCGAGGACTTCCCTGCGGACAAATGGGACGAGCTGCTGCGCACCAACATCTCCAGCGTGTTTTTCGTCGGGCAGGCGGTGGCGCGGTACATGATTGCGCGTAAGTGCGGCAAGATCATCAACATCGCCTCGGTACAAAGCGAGTTGGCCCGCACGAACATCGCGCCCTATACCGCCACGAAGGGAGCGGTGCGCAATCTGACACGCGGCATGTGCGCCGACTGGGCCAAGCATGGCCTGCAGATCAATTCCATCGCGCCGGGCTATTTCAAGACGCCGCTCAACCAGGCGCTGGTCGACAATCCCGAATTTTCGACATGGCTGACCAACCGAACGCCGGCCGGACGCTGGGGCGATGTCGGCGAACTGATCGGCGCGGCAGTCTTCCTGGCCGGACCGGCCTCATCCTTTGTCAACGGACACACGCTCTATGTCGATGGCGGCATCACGACCTGTCTTTGAGCCCGCACTCATCGTCGTGATGGGTGTCAGCGGCTGCGGCAAGACCAGAATCGGAGTCGAGATTGCGGAGCGGCTCGGCCTCCCCTTCATCGAAGGCGACACGCTGCATCCGCCCGGCAATGTCGAAAAGATGTCGGCCGGCATCCCGCTCGCCGATAACGATCGCTGGCCGTGGCTGGATCTGGTGGGTGCAGCCTTGCGCCAGGCGAACGAGGAGGGCGGTGGGCTTGTCGTAAGCTGCTCAGCGCTGAAGGAATCCTACCGTGATCGGCTTCGCCATGCGGTGGGCGGGTCGGCGGTTTTCATATTCTTGGAGGGGTCGCGCGCGCTGCTGCAAGCCAGACTCGCCGAGCGTAGCGGCCATTTCTTTCCGCCGGCGCTGCTCGATAGCCAATTCGCTGCGCTGGAAAATCCGGATGGTGAGAAGCTAGTGGTCACCGTGGATATCAACGCTCCGGTCTACAGCATAGTCGACGCGGCTTTGGAGGGGCTGGGCACTCTCAGTGTCGCACCCGCTGCCGGGACAAAGAGAGAGGCACGTTGACATGACAGAAGCAGCACAAATCACCGTTGTCGGCGCCGGCATCATGGGGTCGGCGATAGCCACCCGCCTGATCGAGGCAAAGCTGGCGGTCACCGTGTTCGATCTGGACAAGGCCAAGGTCGCCGCCCTGGTCGCGAAGGGCGCTGTCGCCGCCGCGTCGATTGCCGAGGCGACGCGCGCCAGCGACTTCGTCATCCTCAGCCTCAACCATGCCGACATCGTGCGTGCCGTGGTGTTTGGCGATAGCGGTGTCGCGGCGGCGGCGTCGCCCGAAAAACTGCTGATCGACATGTCGTCGATCGACCCGGCCGACACCGCTGAGATGGCGAAGAAGCTCTCTGCCGAGACCGGCATGAAATGGCTCGACTGTCCGCTGTCGGGCGGCGTTCCCGGTGCGCTCGCCGGCCGGCTGACCGTCATGGCGGGCGGCGAGGCGGCAGACTTCGAACACGCGCGCACGGTGATGCAGCATCTCTGCGCCAACTACACGCTGATGGGGCCGAGCGGGGCAGGGCAGACGACCAAGCTGATCAACCAGCTGTTCTGCGCGGTGCTGTTCCAGGCCGTCGCCGAGGCGGTGAAACTCGCCGAAGCCGGCGGCGTCGATCCCAAGGCCATCCCGGCGGCGCTGAAGGGCGGCAGGGCCGATTCCAGCATCATGCAGGAGTTCATGGCAAAGTTTGCCGCTCGCGATTTTTCAGCCACCGGACGCATCGACAACATGCTGAAGGACCTCGATTCGCTGCAGGCCTTTGCGCTGAAGACCAAGACGCCGATGCCGATGACCGGGCAGGTGGTCGAGATCCATCGCCTGCTCTGCGCGGCCGGGCTGGGGTCTAAGGATTCGGCTGAAATGATGCGCCTGCTCGACGGCAAGACCAGCTGAGCGGCGAGCCCTGGACTTTGTCGCTTGACGCTCAGAAATGTTATCGATAACATCATTTGGCGATCTTGGGAGGAACGCTTGTGTCTGAGGAAAAATTGATCGAGTTCAAGTCGATTACCAAGGAGTTCGGCGGCACCCGCGCGCTCTCCGACGTGTCGCTCGATCTGCACAAGGGCGAGATCCTGGCATTGCTCGGCGAGAACGGCGCCGGTAAGTCGACGCTGATCAAGACGCTTGCCGGCATCTACCGTCCCGATGGCGGCAGCATCCTGTTTCGCGGCGAGCCTTATCATCATCGCCCGCCGCGGCCGAACCAGCGCCAATCCGTCGCCTTCATTCACCAGGATCTCGGCCTGATCGAGTGGATGACGGTCGGCGAAAATGTCGGCCTCGCGCAGGGATTTTCGCTGCGCTCCGGTCTCATCGACTGGCGCTCCACCGAAAAGCGGGCGCACGAGGCGCTGAAGCTTGTCGGCTGCGATTTCGATCCGACGACGCGCGTCCAGGATCTAACGCGTACCGAAAAATCGCTGGTCGCCATCGCCCGCGCTCTGGCCACCGAGGCCGATGTTCTGGTGCTCGATGAGCCGACCGCCAGTCTCCCGGCCGACGAGGTCGATCGCCTGTTCGACGCCATCCGCCCGCTCAAGCAGCGCGGTGTCGGCATGATCTATGTCTCGCATCGCCTCGACGAGATTTTCCGCATCGCCGACCGCGTTGCCGTGCTGCGCGACGGCAGGCTGGTTGGCCAGAAGAAGGTCGCCGAGACCAAGCCGGACGAGCTGGTCGAGATGATCGTCGGCCGTCCGGTAAGCCAGGTTTTCAGCAAGGCTGAGACGCAGGCCGGCGAGACGGTGTGCGCTGTTCGCGACCTGGTCTGCGCCGGCGCCGGTCCGGTGTCGTTCGACGTGCGCAAGGGAGAGCTGCTCGGTCTGGTCGGATTGCGCGGCGCCGGACAGGAATTGGTCGGCCGCACGCTGTTCGGCTGCCAGGCCTTTTCCGGTTCGGTGACGATCAATGGCGCTACGCCCGATCTATCGAGCCCGATCGCGGCGATGGCGGCCGGCGTCGGCCTAATCGCCCGCGACCGGACGGAGGAATCCATCGCGGCCTCCTTGTCGATCCGCGAGAACAGTTTTCTCAATCCCGGTGCCGGCAAGCGCGGCCTGTTCTCATTCCTGGCGCCTCACAAGGAGGCTGCGCTGGCGCAAGTGATCGGCGGCTCGGTCGGGCTGCGCCCCAACGATCCGAACCTGCCCATCGAAGCGCTTTCGGGCGGAAACCAGCAAAAGGTGGTCGTCGGGCGCTGGCTCCACACCGGCCGCACATTGCTGATCGCCGAGGACCCCACTGCCGGCGTCGATGTCGGCGCCAAGGCCGAGATCTACCGGCTGATCGGCCGCGCGCTTGAAGCCGGCCTCGCTGTGGTCGTGGTGTCGACCGATTTCGAGGAGATCGCCCATATCTGCCACCGCGCCTTGGTGTTTTCGCGCGGACAGATCGTGCGCGAACTCACCGGCAACGACCTGACCACATCCGCCGTGATCATTGCGGCATCGGCTTCCGAAGCCGCCTGAACTTTCTGGGAGCGAACCCATGCAATCGATCGAATCCAGTGCACTTGAACCAACCCGTGGCGAAATGGCGGGTTTGCCTTTGGGGCAGAAGATCGTCCGGCTGCTGCCGGTCTACGGGCTGGTGATCCTGACGGCGCTGCTCATCCTGTTGTTTTCGATCCTGCTGCCGAACACCTTTCCGACCCTGCTCAATTTGCGCTCGATCATCTCCGACAAGGCGATCATCGCCCTGCTGTCGCTCGCGGCGATGATTCCGATGGCGTCCGGGCGCATCGACCTCACCGTCGGCTACGGCATCGTGCTGTGGCACATCCTTGCCATCAGCCTGCAGACCATGTTCGGCGTTCCGTGGCCGCTGGCGGTGATCGTCGTGCTGGTTCTCGGCGCTGCAACCGGCTTCCTCAACGGACTGCTGGTGGAAGTCGCCCGCATCGACTCCTTCATCGCCACGCTCGGCACCGGCACCGTGCTCTACGCTCTGGCGCTCTGGCACACTGGCGGGCGGCAGGTCGTCGGCGTGTTGCCCGACGGCTTCTATGCGCTCAACGGCACGATGGTGTTCGGCCTGCCGATCACCGGCCTCTATGTCTTGGCGATCGCCGTCTCGCTGTGGATCATCCTCGAATATCTGCCGATCGGCCGCTACGTCTATGCCATCGGCGCCAATCCGAAGGCTGCTGCGCTGAACGGCATTCCGGTGCGCCGCTTCGTCATCGGCGCCTTCATTTCGTCGGGTTCCCTGACGGCACTGACAGGCGTCCTGCTCGCCTCCAAGCTGCGCATCGGCCAGGCCAGCGTCGGGCTGGAATATCTTCTGCCGGCCCTGGTCGGCGCCTTTCTCGGCTCGACCACCATCAAGCCTGGACGCGTCAATGTCTGGGGCACGATGACGGGCGTCGTCATCCTGGCGGTCGGCATTTCCGGCATCCAGCAGTTCGGCGGCTCTTTCTTCGTCGAACCGCTGTTCAACGGCGTGACGCTGCTCGTCGCCATCGGTATTGCCGGCTACGCCCAGCGCAAGCGCGGCGCGGCGCACAGGGCCAGGACCAAGACCGCAGAGCAGTCCTCGAAGTGACCAGCCGAACCATCCCGGGATCCATGAAATGAGCGACTACGAGATTCTGGACGACCGCTTCCGAAAGCTGACGATCGGGCATGCCAAGCTCGAACGGCTGTGGACCGGCAGCCGCTGGGCCGAGGGGCCGGTCTATGTTCCCGCGGCAAAGCATTTGCTGTGGTCGGACATCCCCAACGACAGGCTGCTGCGCTACGACGAAAGCGATGGTTCGGTCAGTGTCTTCGAAACCCCTTGCAACAACCAGAACGGCCACACGCTCGATGGCCAAGGCCGCGTCGTCGCCTGCGAGCATCGCGGCCGTCGCGTCTCCCGGCTCGAACATGATGGGCGCTGGCAGCCGCTTGTCGAAACCATCGACGGCAAGCGGCTCAATTCGCCCAACGATGTGGTGGTCAAATCCGATGGGACGATCTGGTTCACCGATCCGGTCTACGGCATCGACAGCCACTATGAAGGCATGATTGCCCGGCCGGAGATCGGCGCATCGCATGTCTACCGGTTCGATGAAGCAACCGGCGAGGTGAGTGCGGTCATCGCCGATCTGGTGCAGCCGAACGGGCTGGCTTTTTCGCCCGACGAGAGCATCCTCTACGTGTCGGATACCGGCGCAAGCCATGTTCAGGGCCTGCCGCATGCGATCAAGACCTATGACGTCGCTGCGGACGGACGCTCGCTGCGGTCGCGCGGCACGCTGGCCGAATGCGAGGCAGGGTTCTTCGACGGGTTCCGCGTCGATCGCAATGGCAATATCTGGGCCTCGAGCGCCGACGCGGTTCGCGTCTACGCGCTGGACGGGACGCTTATCGGGCGCATCCTGGTTCCCGAAATCGTCTCCAATCTGTGCTTCGGCGGTCCGAAGCGCAACCGCCTCTACATCACCGCCCAGACGTCGCTCTATTCCATCTATGTCAACGCGCATCCAGCCGGCCTGAGCCCGGTGGCTGGGCAGATCAGCCAGTGACCTGGCGCCGAAATCGAGTTCCGGAAAGACCAGATAACTTTTTTGAAACCAGGGGAGGTACCAACATGCAACGCAGAACACTTCTGAAATCATCCGTCGCCTTGATGGCCATGACCGTCGCTGCTCCAGTCCTGTTCGCCGGCCACGCACGCGCAGACGCGATGGCCGACGCCATGGCGGTGGTCGAAAAATATGCGCAGAAAGTAACCGCCTGGGACGGCCCGACCACCGGTCCGAAGGCGCAGCCGGGCAAGACGATCGTCGTGCTCGCGGGTGACCTCAAGAACGGCGGCATTCTGGGCGTCACCACCGGCGTAGAGGAGGCAGCCAAGGCGATCGGCTGGGAGGTCAAGGTGATCGACGGCGCCGGCTCGATCGGTGGCCGCACCGCCGCCTTCGGCCAGGCGATGGCGTTGAAGCCGAATGGCATCGTCATTAACGGTTTCGACGCTGTCGAGCAGGCGCCGGCGCTGGAACAGGCTAAGGCCGCCGGCATCCCGCTGGTTTCCTGGCATGCCGGACCGGTGATCGGACCTGACGAAAAGAGCGGCGTCTTCGCCAATGTCTCGACCGACGCCATGCAGGTCTCCACGGCTGCGGCCGACTGGGCCTACACCGATGCCAAGGGCAAACCCGGCGTCGTGATCTTCACCGATTCGACCTACGCCATCGCCATCGCCAAGGCCGACAAGATGAAGGCCGAAATCGAGCGGCTGGGCGGCAAGGTGCTCGAATATGTCGACACGCCGATCGCCGAGACCTCGCAGCGCATGCCGCAGCTGACCACGTCGCTGCTGCAGAAATACGGCGATGCCTGGACGCACTCGCTGGCGATCAACGACCTCTATTTCGACTTCATGGGACCTTCTCTGGCCGCCGCCGGCAAGGCCGGCACGGACGCGCCGATCAATGTCGCCGCCGGCGACGGTTCGGAATCGGCCTATCAGCGCATCCGCGCCGGCCAGTTCCAGAAGGTGACGGTCGCCGAACCGCTCAACCTGCAGGGCTGGCAACTGGTCGACGAACTGAACCGCGCCATCGCCGGTGAAAAATGGTCGGGCTATCTGTCGCCGCTGCATGTGGTGACGGCCGACAATGTCGAGTTCGACGGCGGCCCGAAGAATGCCTTCGACCCCGAAAATGGCTACCGCGACCAGTACAAGAAAATCTGGGGCAAATAAGCACGCACCAAGGCGGGCGTATCACCCGATGCGCCCGCAAGCCGACAGACGTCACAAGCACACAATCAGGAAAGCCTCGCCATGATCATTCGCTACGCCCTCTTCGAAGGTGAAATCCATCCCGGACAAGAGAGCGAGTTCCGGCGCTTCGTCAGGGACAGGCTGGTGCCGCTCTGGACTCAGTTTCCCGGCGCCGAGGAAGTGCGCGTTCTCGACGGTACGGCGCGCGACGAAGGCGCGCCCACCTACGCGATGGCGCTGGCCATTCGCTATCCGGACATGGACACCTGCAACCGGGCGCTTCAATCCGACGTAAGATTCAAAAGCCGGGAGGTCACCGGTGAACTGCTGGAGATGTTCACCGGCCGCGTGCATCACCATGTTTTCGAGGCAAATGAGTACGCACCGGTCTGATTGTGATCTTGATCGGAAACGCTCCCATTGCTGCGATCAGCGAATGCCGGTATCGGTGGTTGCGTATCCAAGATTGAAACCTGCGGACCAGACGTCGCCCATTGGCCGCGGAACCATACGGAACGATGCGTAAGATCTCTGATTTTCTGCCCACGGAAAGGTCAATAAAATTAACGTTCTCGCTACATCCTCCGGACCCACCATGACCATTGATTTCGAAGCGAAAATCTGAGCGGTGACGGTACTTTTCGAGACGGCATACGCGCCCCGCCAGACGGCGTTGGGCTGCAAAAATCGTCCGATTGTTCTCGATAGTTGGTGAAACCTCAAAATATTTTTTGTTGCGATTTTCTCTTTAAAATCAATAGCGTAATTTTCTGACGGTTCTAGTGTCGTTCTTTTCCCCGTTTCAGGAAATATTTGACAGTGATTTCAACGGGTTATATGGTCTTTAAATAATCGAGTGGGAGTAGGGAAGCTACGGCGATAAAGTCATTCGGCGGACTAGCCGACCTCCGTTTGCGACCACGCAGGTGACGCACGCAACAGACCCCACCCCCGCTCCGCGAACTGCGCCCGCGAGCGCGACCTTATACGCCTCATCGAGGTTGGAGTGCCCGAGCAGCGGCAGCCTTATCGGCCGCGTGAAGACCTTCAAGCGCCAGGACAAACTACGCCATGCGACCTTGCGAGCTATCCGAGAGGCGAAGCCACGGGCCCTCGACGCGACGACGCATCCACTCAACACTGCACATCTCGGAGGCGACCGAGGCGAGGGTGGCCGACGCCTGTGGCGGGTTTGTTGGGACGTTAGGCGCCGGCCGGGCGGGCGGGGGTGGGCCGCCGCAAGCACATGCTAATATATGACCGGCTTTAATGCCTATGGTGTGATCGCGGAATCGCTTGACGGGCAGTCTAGGCCATCGGGACTAATTGCTGCGCTTTCATTCTGCCAGTAGCTTGTAGGTCTGGTCATTTAGCCACCTTTGTGCCCAGATTGGTCGGCATGCTCACCGTCACCGGTGCTTGGTAGTTGATCGTGCCGACCTCCCTTTTTGCTACGTGGAATCGATGCCCCTGTGGCAACCGAAGAAATTGGCGAACGCGCCGCATTGAAGCTAGTCCGAGCGCTGGCGAAGGCCATTATTGAGACCGTGGAGCGTTTGACGCGAAAATAGTTGTGCCGGATAATAACGGGCGATTGTACGTTTCCGACAATCCACAATCCGGAACTATTAGTCACAGTCACAGTCACAGTATCGCAGTATAGCGGCCGATTCCGCGAGGCTTTTAGCGGCTTTAAGGCCCGCTATCGTCCCTTGATGGTGGGCTATTTCTTAGCAGACCAAAGTCTTATTCTTGAAATCCAATGGTCTGATACATGCATTTCATTCCCTTTGCGTTCATTGGATGTTCTGTTAGTTTAGAAAATACTTATATAACATTTGGGCGACAGACGAAATAGGCCCGCCACTGAGGACACAACTACAGCGGCGGGCCTTGCTTTTGAGGCTTGGCCGGGGTTGGAAGCCAAGCTGCAAACCCAACTTCGATTTCAGAAACAGGTTCCAGCCTGAAAAGATTTAACGCTTGCCGGCTTTGCAGGTAGGCCCGCCGCTGAGGTCACAGCGACGGGCCCTGCACCAGAGCTTGGACTTGAGGGAGGGAGTGTTCTCACACCATGCAAATTCCGAACTTCGCTTGCGGATGCATGTTCCTCACGTCGGTTCGAAAAGGGATTGTCGCGGTCATCGATTTCGGTTGTGACACCCGAGCCCGCCGGCAGCATCATGCAGGCGGCAGGCCCAATGAAGAGCTCGAGACGGGGAGCGGCCGGTCGTTGCAGCCCGGGCGCGTTTCACTCCTCCCGGAATGCTCGCTGGATCTGATCGGCCAAGGGCTTGACGAGATAGGACAGCATCGTGCGGCTGCTGGTCGAGAAGAACACCTCGACCGGCATGCCGGGCGCCAGGGTCAGTCTTTTGAGTCTGGCAAGTTCCGTGCGCGGCAAAACGATATGCACGGTGTAATAACCGGCGCCGGTGCGCTCGTCGGTGCTGAGATCGGCGGAGATCTTGCTGACGGTTCCGTTGAGTTCAGGCGTTGTGCGCTGATTGAAGGCCGAAAGCCGCAGCGTCGCCTCCTGCCCCTGTTTCAGCTGATCGATGTCCTGTGGCGCGACACGGGCTTCGACGGTCAGTTGGTCCGCGACCGGCACGATGAGCATGACCGGTTCGCCTGCAGTGATGACACCCCCAATCGTATGTACGGCAAGCTGAAGGACGACGCCGGCCTGCGGGCTGCGAATGTCGATGCGCTTGAGCTGGTCCTCGGCCGATACCTTGCGTTCGACGAGTTCCGAGAGTCTTGCCTGGACCTCACGCAGCTCGGTGGCGACTTCGCTGCGCAGATCCTGATCGATCTGGATGATTTGAAGGCGGATTTCCGACGTGCGGCCTTTCGACTGCGCTATCGCGGCGGTCAGCTGCCCATGTTCAGCCTCCAGCCGCACGGCCTCGCGCTCGAGAGCGGTGATCCGATCGATCGAGACCAGCTTGCGCTGCCATAGTGTGCGCATGCCCGCGAGCTCGGTTCCGATCAGCTTGATTTCCTGGCTCTTGGCGTCCTTTTGCTCGGTCAGGCCGGAGACTTCTTCGGCGAGCTGGGAGATACGTTCCGCCAACTGCGCCTTCTGGCCAGCGCGTGCCTGCCGGCGCAACTCGAAGAGCGACTGCTCTCCGGCCATTGTGCCGTTGACATCCGGATCGTCCCGCCGAGACATCAGCGACGGCGGAAAACCGATGGCGTCCGCACCGTCGCGCTCGGCCTTGAGACGTGCCAGGCGGGCATCGAGTTCATCCGCGCTCTTGGTGACAATGGCCAGATTGGCGCGGGTGACGGTTTCATCGAGATGAATCAAAACCTGTCCCGCTTGCACGGCATCGCCTTCGCGCACGAAGATCTGGCCGACCACGCCGCCGGTTGGATGCTGCACCTTTTTGACGCTGGAATCGACAACCAGCTTTCCCGAGGCAATGACTGCGCCGGAGAGGTCGGTCACCGCTGCAAGGCTGCCCGCTCCACCGACCAGAAGGATGGAGGTCGCAACGCCGCCGAGCAGATAACGTCGAATGGTCCGGTCGATCACCGATGTCGCTCTCTCCGCCATCAGAGCGCCGCCTCTTCAGGACTTGAGACAACTTTTAACGGAACACTGATGGGGCGGGTCACCTTGGTCATGATCTCATTCTTCGGGCCAAAGGCCTGAATACTGCCGTTCGTCATGACAAGGATCTGGTCAAGGCTTTGCAATGCACTCGGGCGATGCGCCACCACGATGGCCATGCCGCCTCTGTCGCGCACGCCCTGGATCGCCGCCGTCAAGGCGGCTTCGCCGTCGGCATCGAGATTGGAATTCGGCTCGTCGAGTATGACAAGAAACGGATCGCCATAGAGAGCACGCGCCAAGGCGACCCTCTGTCGCTGGCCCGCCGAAAGCGCCGACCCGGCCTCGCCGATACGCGTTTCATAACCTTCAGGCAGGTGGACCACCAGATCATGAACACCGGCGGCGCGCGCGGCGGCCAGTATCTTGTCCGAGGGGGGCTGGGGTTCGAAGCGAGCTATGTTCTCGGCAATGGTGCCATCGAACAACTCGACATCCTGCGGCAGATAACCGACATGCTTGCCGAGTTCTTCCGACGACCACTGGTCGAGCGTCGCACCGTCGAGCCTGACGGTACCGCGCACTGGCAGCCAGACACCGGCGATCGCTCTGACGAGCGAGGATTTTCCCGAAGCGCTCGGACCGATGATGCCGAGGCCGGCGCCCTTCTGCAGCACGAAGCCCGCATCCTGGACGACAAGGCGACGCTCGCCCGGCGGCGCCACACTGATGCCCTCTACCGAGAGGCGAAACGACGGTGGCGGAAGCGAGACACTTGTTGCCGCCTCGGGCAGCAGCCCCAGAAGCTGAGTCAGGCGCGCCCAGGCCTGTCGGGCGCTGACGAAGCTCTTCCAATGCGCGATCGCGAGTTCGATCGGTGCCAGCGCTCGGCTCATCATGATCGAGCTGGCGATCATGATGCCGCCCGTCGCCTCCTGATGGATGACGAGCCAGGCGCCGATCGCCAGGATGCCGGATTGAAGCATCATGCGCACGACTTTCGATGTCGTTCCGAGCGTCCCCGCCAAATCGCTCGCCTTGGCATTGGTGCTGAGATAGTCGGCGTTGATGCCTGACCAGCGCTCGGCGATGCGTGGGCCAAAACCCATTGCCTGAAGCACCTCGACATTGCGGCGCGTCGCCTCCGCCAGCGTGTTGCGCGCAGCGGCCTGTGTGTTGGCACGTTTCGCGGGCTGCCTGGTGCGCACCTCCGCAAGCAAGGTCAGGCCAAACAGGATGACGGCGCCGAGCAGCGCAGTCATGCCGATCCAGAAATGGAACAGGAAACAGATTGCGAGGTAAAGCGGCATCCAAGGCAGGTCGAACAGCGCGGTCGGCCCAGCGCTCGACAGGAACGACCGGACCTGATCGAGGTCCCGCAATGATTGCAAGCCATCGCCGGTGAGCTTCGTGCGCAACGGCAGACGCATCAGTGCGATGTACACCTGCCCGCTGAGCCGCGCATCGAGCGCCATGCCGATACGCACCAGCAGCCGCGATCGGATCAGTTCGAGGACGCCCTGAAAGACGAACAGCGTGCCCGCAAACACGCAAAGGCCGACCAACGTCGGCACGCTGCGGCCGGGAATGACGCGATCGTAGACCTGCAGCATGAAGAACGAGCCGGTCAGCGCCAGGACGTTGACGACCCCGCTCATCAAGGCGATGCCGGCGAATGCCCGGCGAAAGGAAGCGAATATCGCCGTGAGCGTCGTTCGCGGCGGCTCAGATGGATGGATGTGAGACATCTTCCTTCACCTCGGGTCCAGCGCGGGCGCAAGCGGCAATGAACGCGTCCAAGACCGGTTGGCGAAGGGTGTCGGTTTCACTCCATCTTCCAGCATGGCACCTAGATGAACCAATCATTCAGCGCGTAGGCATGGACATAGTCGACGTGCATTTCAGAAGGGGTGGCAAGCCCGTCGGCGGGCGCTCCCGCCATGCCGCCGACAGCCTGGTTGACCAGCATATACATTGGCTTGTGCATGTCGGCAGGCGTTGGTGCGCGGGCAACTTCGACATCGTCGAAATACCAGACCAGCTCGCTCGGGGTCCAAAGCACCCCATATTTGTGGAACCCTTCGGTATCCGCTGCATATACGGTCGATGTCACTTTCGTATGCGACCCCGTCGCGTTCGAGTGGCTGGTCAGGGTGAGCTTGTTGGGATCCTGGCCGACCATCTCCACTGCGTCCAGTTCCGGCGGCCAGGAGCCATCCGCCGGAAGAAGCCAGAAGGCCGGCCATGCACCCTGCTTTTCGGGCATGTCAGCTCGAATTTCGAAATAGCCGTAGGTCTGTGCGAAGGAATGGTAGGTCGTCAACAGACCTGACGTGTAATCATAGTTGTTTATGTAGGGCTTGATCGCGTCGGGAGCCCGGGCGGCCGTAATGGTGAGAACACCGTCCTGGACGCTGAACGGGTTGACCGAACTCGTGGGGGCGTAGCTGGTGTCGATATACCACTGAAGCTCGCTGTTGGTGGTGAGCGAGCTGCCGTTCGGAGCACCCCACCAGAAGTTCGTGTCCCAGGTCCCGCTAGAACCGCTGTGCAGGTTCAAAGTATTGAACTCGTCCGAGAAGGTGAGCGTCAGATGCGACTTGTCCAGGGCGAGATCGAACTGGTTGGCGCTGAACTGGTCGATGGTCTTGTTGGCGAAGACGAGAAACTCGGTTGGCGACAGGGTGAGTCGGACGTTCGATCCCGACTGCACCATGTTGGCGTGCACCTGGTCGAAGGAGGTGAAGCCGTAGCCTCCGACGCGCACGGTGTCGTCGGCGCCGAAGTCGAGAATGAGGTCGCTGCCATTGCCCGGTTTGACGACAAAAATGTCAGCGCCGGAGCCACCCTTGAGAACATCGTCGCCTTTCAAGCCGTCGAGCGTCTGCTGGCCGGAACCGCCGACGATGATATTGTTCAGAGCGTTTCCGAAGGCATATTGTTTATCGCCCGTGACCGTCAGATTCTCAAAATTCGCCGGCAGCCTGTAGCTCATCCAGGTCGAGATCGTATCGATGCCCTCGTTGGGCAGCTCCACCGCTTTGTTTTTCGCGGAGTACAGGTAGTAAATATCGTCGCCCTTGCCGCCATACATCGTGACGCTGACGCTGCCGTCGCCATACAGCGAATCGTTATAGATGCTGCCGTAGAGGGCCGGGCCCGAATTCGTTGCCGAGTACCACTTTGCGGAGGACCCACTATAGGGGAGCGGAACACCCTTGGCGTTGGTTACGGTGGCCATTTTACTCACAGCTCCGTTGGTTTGTTCCAAGCCCTAACACGATGGAAGGCAAAAGGAGCCGATACGTTTTGTCTTCCGACTTCGGAGGGTTACCAAAGAGTAAATGCGGAGGGGCCGGACGCGTCCGTCAGGCAGTCGGTGGGGAACTTGAGACTGTTTTCGACGGCGCACTCAAACCACAATTAAGGCGTCCGAAAGGGCGGCGAACTTGCGCCAGCAACGTCAGCGTTAGCGGGCCGCCGGCGATGGGGGCCGCTCCGGGTGACGGTTGCACCACCGTCTCGCAGAAGTCTATTTGGGGCGGAATAATGCGGACCACGCGAAGCTGCGCCGGAACCCGGTCGAGCGTCTCGATGACGTAGGCGGTCGCGCCGCAGTCAGTTCCCTTCGGTTTCCTCTCGGGCCACCAAAGGCCGACGCGAATTGACATCGGTATTCACTATGATGCCGCATTCGCGGCCGCTGCCTCGAATGCGGGAAAGACCAACTGGACCGCTCGCCGATCCAGATAATGCAGAAAGCTACATTGAGACGCCCCAAGCGGGCGCAGGCGGCCCTAGCTGCCGAAACACTGGCGTCATCCCTTGCAGTTCAGAGCCCAAGGGTCTGGCCTGTTTCCATCTGAAGGAAATCTGCCGACGAATTCCGGAACACCGCGTCTTGGAACGCATCGACGGCAGAGCCGTGGGTGACATCGACCAGCACGGCCGCTGCGGCTTCAACCTTGTCGGCCGCTTCGTCAACCTTGTTGAAACGCATCAGCATTCGATCGTGGAGCATCGACAACCGCGTGGCGTGATAAAGCACGCTGCGCTTGTGGTAATCCGAGTCCAGCGGCTCAAACAGTATTGTCATGACGGCAACTCCTCGCCATTTCATGTCCATTCGGGGTGATTTGGAGGCCTCCCACGTATACATATTGGTCTGGCGCTCCCGGGGCCTCCGTCACGCGCTTTTGAGCTGCCCGGATCCTGCAGCACAGGGCGATATTCACCACGCCATTTTTCCTGTCCGTTTCTTCCTTTGCGCGCTTCAACGATTTCTCGGCACGTTTGACGCGCAACCTTGAACTGCCAAGTTCGAGATCAAGAATTTCAGCCATCGTTCCGCTTCCTATGCGGTTGCGGTCCCTCGGCTGATAATTACGGCTGTTCTGTTTGGTTCCGGCCAATCGCGACCCGGCTCCAGATTTTACAGGAGCCAGGCCGATCTGGCCCTGCCGATTTAAATCTCTCCGGCAATGGGCTTGAGCGCATCTTCTGTCGCAGGCTCCAGCGGGACGCCGGCGACGTTCTGGAGCATCAAAGCGGCGCGCCGAGATCTGAAATCCGCCCCGGTCGAGGTCTTGCCGGAGATTGCCAGTGACATAGTTCTCCTGCGCCAAATGGCCGACCTTGTGGTCGTGTGCGGTGGCGATGGTTCGGTGTCGGCGGCGGCGATGGCTGTAGTGGAAAGCCGCCTGAGCATGGCGGCATGTACGTCCGCGTCATGTCCAGGGGCGCGATCTAGGCAGATACGGCCGAGACGGTATCTCGCTCGCGGAGATCCGATGTCGCGCGCTATGGTACTTAGCTTACCCAAACGGATATGACTCTTGGGATCTGATTCCCCTGCGATAGTCCCGCCAGTCCAGAATGAGGCGGGCTACCATGACTTCTTGGCTCCAATGACTGAGTACCCGCGCCTTGCCTACAGCATGAAAGCCGTTCGCAAGGCAGGCGACCGGCTGGCAAAACCTATTCAGTTCGGACGAGACATCACTGTCGGCCAGTATGTGGACGCACTCGAAATCTTCTCAATCGCCAATAGCTGGCGCGACTCGCACTTTCTGCCGATGCGCAGCGTTCGGTTCTCTGTCCGTCATCACATAAGAGCCCTGCGACTGGAGGGCGACATGGCATCCCGGCCAAAGCGCATGGCATCCATTCGTCGGAAGCTTCGAGAGTCCACCACCAATTTGGACACCATGAACGACATCGGCGGTTGCCGGGCGATCATGGCCGATATCAAAGGTGTTCGCTCGCTTCTCGCATCGATGCGAGACAAGTTCCCCCATGAGATCCACTCTAGGGAGTTTAACTATATCGATGAGCCGAAGCCGGACGGGTATCGAAGTCACCATATTGTTTTCAAATACCGATCCCGAGATGCCGACACCGAGGCTTTCGACGGACGACGCATCGAGTTGCAAGTTCGTACCAAGCTTCAGCACTCATGGGCAACTGCGGTTGAGGCTGTCGGGCTATTCCGGGGCCAGGATTTGAAGCACGGAGAGGGCGACCAAGATTGGCTTCGCCTTTTCCAGCTTATGTCGGCGGAATTCGCGCACGTTGAGCAGTGCCCCGTTCATGTAAGTGTTCCGGATCACAATGACCGGGTTCGAGAATTGCGGGATCTCAACAAGCGTATAGATGCGATCGGCATACTAAAAAAAATCAAGAATACTACCCGATTCCCAGAAAATTTTATACGGCAAGCGGAAAAAACGCGATACTATTTGCTTCAATATGGGAAAGATCATAAACTGACTGTCGATCATTTCAGGGTAATTACATCAGGCGCACGAAAATTGAAAGAGATCGAGCAAAAAATCGAGCTAAGGGGCAGTGAGGTGAAGGCTGTCTTGGTCGAGGTGGATAAGAAAGAAAAGCTTGCTGAAATGTACCCGAACTACTTCGGAGACGTTTACTTATTTGCTCGTAATCTGAAATCCATCTGCTCGGGAAAAGCGGCTACCGAATACAGTTAGCCTGCACTGGGTCGGCTTAAGCGGCGTCGCTCCGTATGCAGTAACCCGAGCGTTTGCCGACGATACCATCAAGGCTGCGACCGGCCCACGCATCGTCGTTCATGCCAGGGGCTGCGCGTGAATTATGGCGGAAGTCATATTCGGAGAGGTAGCGGTGCAGATGCTTTCTGCGCAGGGCTGATAGGTGCCACGCATGCCACGCATGCCACGCTTGAATATGCTGATGCGCCGGGTATTTTGGCAGTGTTTACTCAGCCGCCGGGGCAGGTCATTCCGATCTTGGGGTGACATCGAGCGATCGCGGCAGTCTGGCGAGTGCGGAGCGTTTCGTCGATCTTGCGCACGTGAGCGGAACCGATGACCGTGACAAATTCACCGTTTAATCGAGCATGGCCTCGACGGTGGCGACAAAGTCGTCGAGCGAGCGATCCCCGCGAATCTCGATGCGTGGAAGGTCGATGGGATCGCAATTAAGGTCCGCCGGCCCGTGTCTGCTGCCGAAGCCGATCCGATAGCCGGACTCCTTGGCCAGTCTGCCGAGCCGTCGGTCGGTGACAGAGAAGGGTGCCGCGAACGCCGAGGTTGGCCGACCGGTCCAATGTTCGATGAACATACGAGAGCGCAGCAGTTCGGCGGCCAAGTCAGAACTCGACAGACCATCGATCGCGCGATGCGTCGCGAGATGGCTTCCGAAGAACGCGCCTTCGGCGGCGAGCCGCCGCACCGTCCCGGCATCCATAAGCTGCGTCGGCGGACCGTTTTCGGAATCCCACTGCGCGCTTTCACCCACCAGGTCAGTCACCAGGAACACTTCCGCGGTCAGGTCGTTCGCGCGCAAGGTTGGCCAGGCATGGTCGGCAAAATTCTGGAAGCCGTCATCGAAGGTGATGAGCACTGGGCGGCCAGCGAAAGGCTGACGGTTGGCGATGGACCGTTCCAGTTGCTCGGATGTGGTTGCGTGAAAGCCATTGGCGCGCAGCCATGCCATCTGGCTGGCGAATGCGGCAGGCGTTAGCCGAAAACGGGCGAGGGCGGCCGGACCTTCTTCGGCGACGCTGTGGTACATGAGGACAGGGATACGTGGCCGCCGCTCGCTGCGCGCGACGTCGCGGCGCAAGGCCCGCGCCCCGCCCCAGACGATATTTCGGGCGACACCGAGTCCGATAGGCGCGCGGATCGGCGCATGATCAATCCTCGGTTCCGTCACCACATCGTCCGGTGACAGGCGGCGGAAGCGGTCTATGCGATAGAGCTCGGTCTGGATCGACTGCTCGAGGACGAGACCTTCGGTCGCTGCGAGCGCCTCTGAGATCGCTTGTGCCCCGAATGTGTTCCAGTCGAAGCCCGTCCTTTCAACATTGTCACGCAGCACGAATGCGTGGGCGCTGATGAAACTGCCGCCAGGCGCCAACGCCTCTGCGAATTTTTTGGCAATGCGCCGCAACTCGGCGAGATCATCCAGATAGTAGAGCACTTCCGAACAGAAGATCAGATCCATCTCACCCGGCAGCGTGTCGGCGGAGAAATCCAGTACGCCGAATTCAATATTCGGCTGATCGCTGCATCGCGCACGGGCCCGTCCGACGGCTATGGCGGAGATGTCGGTTGCGGTCAGATGGCCCACTCGCGGCGCCAGCTGCCGCGTGAAATGGCCCTCCGCGCAGGCGAGCTCAAGCGCCCGTCCGATGGGACCCCCAGGCAGAATCTCGAGCTGCCGCTCATATTTTTCCTGCTCATAGGACGAACCGTAGTTCCAGGGGTCCTCGGTCGCGAAATAGCCATTCCAGAACGACGTGCGATCCTCGTCGTGCCTGACCCGTGCACGCCGCGGCGCCGCGGGAGGCTCCGCTGGTTCGGCGCTCGACCGGACCAGCTCCCGCGCTTGCGCAGCCAATCGCGCGAGTTTGCCGAAATGGCTGTCCGGATCAGGCCCGCGTTTGGCTGTGCCTGACAATGCCCCGGCTGGAAGCGTGTTCGGAGTGTTGGCGCCAGCCTCCTTTTGCGGTGCGAAATTCCGGATCAGTTCAATCCAATGATCCCTTGTCACTGTCCCGAGCACGCCGAATTGTACGACGGCCTCGATGTGGCCATCCATCATCAGGTAGGCATAGATTTGGTCGATTCCGTCCGGCAGTTCGGTCGAGGTCGGATTTCGAGCGTCGACGCGGATTCCAAGTGTTCGCGCCAGTCTGCGCGGCGCGCCAAGATCGTCGGCGTCGAGAAGCATTTGCTCAAGCTGATACTGGATGCGGCGAGCCGCCGCGGGATTGGCCCAGACCTTGCCGAGTTCGGTAATCAACTCGGTGATGGCGCCGCCGAACCTTCCCCACCCGGCAGCCAGTTGCGCCGGCACAGACAGGCTTCCCACCGCAAGGCCGTTGACGGCTACCTTGGCGATCTCACTCGCCCACTTGCGTCCGGCCGGAAGCGCGCGCAGGGACTGCGGGTTGATCGAGCCCGAGCCGCCGCCGCAATCCGACGCGGCGTTCCAAAATGCGAACCACGCGAGTGCTTCGGAAGCGGTGCGGCCATCCGCCGAGTTCGCTCCGTTGGCGTGGATAGTCACCGGGTGTTTGACTCTGGAGTCGGCAGAGAAGCCACGGGCGATCACGATTTCCGCGTCGGCCAGCATCTGAGATGAATTGCGGGTGAGCGAGTTGGAGCTAGCCCGGTAAAAGGCGAGCGGCTCGTCGACCATTACCCAATTCCTGCCGAGGCGGGCGAGGCGCTGCCACAGATCCCAGTCCTCGCATGTGCGCAGCGACACATCGAAACCGCCTAACTCGACGATTGTCTCCCGGTCGACCAGCAGCGCGTGAGTGGCGATGGCACACCGGCGGGCAAATGTTTCAAAGGGCTGGACCGCAACCTCTGAAGAGACGCTCAACGGAATAAGTTCGCCATCGGGCATCACGCACTGAGAGCCGCAATAGGCGGCCACTGAATCGGGCGCGGCCTCCAGTGCGGCTAGCATTTTCGCGAGGAAGCTGGCGTCTACCCAATCGTGTGCATCCAGAAACATGAGCCAGTGGCCGCGCGCCGCCGAAATCCCGCTATTGCGCGCGCCGGCGGGGCCATGCGCGCAAGAACTCAACGTCCGAAATCGGGCATCTTGCTCCACATAACCGGCAATGATCGCGGCGGTGCGGTCCGTGGAGGCGTCGTCGACGATGATCGCCTCCCAATCCACGATTTCCTGATCGAGGAGGCAATCGAGTGCGCGCGCCAGCGTTACCTCTGCGTTGTGCGCAGGAACCACGATTGAAACCAATGGATTATGCGCCATGCCGTCTTACCCACGCCTGGTTCGAAGGTACAAGAGTCCCAAGACATAGCCGGCGATTTCCCGCCAAAGGAAACGGTCATCGATGATGCTGCGTCCAAACAGTCTCCCGTGAACTCTTCCGAGCCGTCGCGCCGCCATTTGGCTGCAGGGCGAGCTTGCTCCTGTCCTGTTAGCGACGTTAGAAGCCTGGCGCAGCATTTCATCCGTGCCGCCGAGATCGGGCGCCGGCTGTCGCAGATGCACGTCAAAACCAAGCATGCCGCATACTCATGTCGATCCCTGAAATCGGCACCATGACCACAAGCTGCGGTCCCTGGCACTTGGCTATGGCAAACTGGCGTCCTTTGCAATCGACGACGCAACAATGCAAGCCCACTGAAGCTTTGGTTGAATGACTGCCAGCTATTGGGGCCTATTGCTCTCTCCTATCGACCGAAACACCGCGATTCCGGGCTGCATTCTCGATCGGCGATTCCTCGTGTGAAAAGAAGATGCTCCTTCTACTGTTGAGCTCGCGCCGGAAGCTGATGGTGGCAGTATATAGCGGAGCGAGAGGCAATATGCTGCCCGCCGGAATAGCTATTTTAGCAATTTCTAATAAAAACTTGTTACTTAAATCTGCCTAAATAGATATACATAATGCCATTGTATCACTCGGCTTCATAGTAGATTTCGCCCGATAGCCAATTAGGTTAAATGGCTATGGTTGCTATCACAGAGAGGGGTGAGAGCAACACCTAGCGGTACTGGTGCTTTTTCTGCCAGTGCAAGAGGTGTAAAAAGAGCACCCAAATTGGCTTGCGCCAAGAAGATTCCGGCTTGCGGGTCGCGGATTTTGCTGGCATCTTCATCTGTTTATGGGTCTCTGCACTGTGGCAGGTGTTCAAATAGAGGGGTATAAGGATGGCCAAGGAATCTTCGAGTACTTCGAGTGCCGTTTCCTCCGCAAACAAGGCGGACGCAAATTTGATTGGTAATGCAGACGGAAGCGGGCTGAACTTCATGGCGGCCCAGGTTCGCGAAAACGGGGGCGCCGGCGACGCCGTAGGTGTCGACAAGATACGCGATCTGCTGTTCGGCAACCAGATGCAGGACTATGACCGCCGTTTTTCCAAGCTTGAAGAACGGGTGTTGCAACGCTTCAAGGATGTCGAATCCGAAGCCAAGCGCAATCTTGAGATGTACGAGTCAAATGCAAAGAAGCAGATCGATTCGCTCGCGGCGCAATTGCGGAACGAAAAAGACTCACGAGCCGATGCCGACAAGGAGATTGACCGGAATCTTCGCGAGCAAAACCAGGCACTTGAAAAGCAGGTGCGTGCGTTGTCGGATCAATTGAGCGCGCTTGAGCGGGACGTTTCGGACCGGATAAATCGAAACGATCATTTGCTGCGTGAGGAAATCAAGCAGAAGAATGAAGGCGTTCAGATGCTGATTGAGAAAATGTTTGCCGATCTCAGCAACGTTAAGACCGACCGAAATCTTTTGGCTGGCCTGTTTGTAGAGGTTGCGAAATGTCTGAATCAGGATCCCGTCGGCAGCAAGGGCAACTCGGATCGTAGCTGGAAAGTGAGTTGATGGGACCTTGACGTCAACCGTCGACCCAATCAGTCTTCCACAAAGAACAGCCTCGAACGATACAGAAATTGATCGCGAGGCTCTGGCTCGTCTTTTGGTCGAAATTGCCCGGAACGTTGATCCGGACTATCGTGCGCGTTTCGACGGAGTCCCAACCGCCGATCCTCGCATGGAAACGCTGCGCCAGTTGCTGGTCAGCCGCGAAATTTCGGAGCTTTCACGAGTTACGCATCTGCTGGACGAACCCGAGCAGCTTGCGGCAGCAGTGGGCGACATTCTTCCCAGTGCGGCCGCGCGAGCGCCTCATGCGCAGCTCGGCGAGGCGCTTGCGCCAGCTGTCGAAAGGGCTGTGCAACGGTCAATCCAGAAGAGCCCGCGCACACTGACGGATATATTATACCCGGTGTTTCTGCCGGCAATTCGCAAGTCGATCGGGGAAAAGATCGACCAGACCTTTCAGTCGCTGAACGAAACTCTAAGACATATATTTACCTGGCATGGGCTCAAGTGGAGATTTGAATCTTGGAGGACAGGAGCAAGCTTTTCGGAAGTTGTTCTTAAGCACTCTCTTGTTTATCGTATAGAGCATGCCTTTCTCATTCACCGTAATTCCGGTCTTTTGATAGCGCATGTAACCGCCGATAATGCAACGAGCGAAGATCCTCAACTCATCTCTTCGATGCTTAGTGCAATTCAGGATTTTGTGAAGGACTCGTTTAACGAGAAAGAGCAGAGCGGCCTGGACACAATTCGTTTTGGCGACCTTCGTCTCTGGTCAGAAGTTGGACCGTTTGCGACGCTGGTTTCGGTGATCCGGGGAAATCCGCCAGAGGGATTGCATGAAATAGTTCGCGATGTATTGCTTCGCATCCATGAGGAATCCTCACAGGCTTTAGAGCAGTTTGACGGCGACGGTTCGCAGTTGGCCAGCGTAGAGGCGCAGTTGCAGACCTGCGTCGAGCTCAAGCAGGAGGAATCAAACGAGGGATTTCCGTGGCTGGTGGCGGTGGTTGCCCTGCTGCTTTTGAGCCTGGCAGGCGGTTGGTACTTTCTTTCCTGGCAATCAGCGCAGCGCTGGCAAGCTTATGTGTCGCGCTGGCAGGCCTACGTGTCGCGACTGGAGGCCCAGCCGGGCATCATCGTTGCCGAACAACAGGCGCGCGACGGCCAATTCTATATTGCCGGCCTGAGAGACCCGCTTGCCGCCGACCCGCAGTCCCTGTTGTCTGGAACTGAGGTCGATCCCGCCCAGGTTCATTCGCAGTGGCAATTCTATCAGAGCCTTGAACCGGAGTTCGTGCTGAAGCGGCTGAAGGCGTCGCTGGCTCCGCCGGATTCAGTACGACTATCAATCGACAATGAGCGCATCGTTGCCGAGGGTGAGGCCCCCGACACCTGGATAGATCGGGCGCGTGCAGCGGCCCGACAGCTTTCGGCAGGCGGACCGGAATTCGACATCTCCAAGGTTCGTGACGTAAGCCCCGAAGTACTCGAGGCGAAGCGCTGGCAGGCCTATGTGTCGCGACTGGAGGCCCAGCCGGGCATCATCGTTGCACAACAAAAGATACGCGACGGCCAATTCTATATTGCCGGCCTGAGAGACCCGCTTGCCGACGACCCTCAGTCGCTGTTGTCTGGAACGCAGGTCGATCCCGCCCGGGTTCATTCACAATGGCAATTCTATCAGAGCCTTGAGCCGGAGTTCGTGTTGAAACGGCTGACGGCGTCGCTGTATCCGCCAGATACAGTACGACTTTCGATCGTCAATGATCGCATCATTGCCGAGGGCGAGGCTCCCGACACCTGGATAGATCGGGCGCGCGCAGCGGCCCGACAGCTTTCGGCAGGCGGACCGGAATTCGACATCTCCAAGGTTCGTGATGTGAGCCCCGAAGCACGCGCGGCGGAGCACTGGCAGTATTATGTGTCGCGACTTGAGGCCCAACCGGGAATTGTCGTCGCCCAACAATCGGCCAGGGGTGGACATTTCTATATTTCCGGCCTGCGAGACCCGCTTGCCGCCGACCCGCAAGCTCTGCTGTCCGGAACGGAGGTCGATCCTGCCCGCGTTCATTCACAGTGGCAATTCTACCAGAGCCTTGATCCGAAGTTTGTGGTGAAGCGGCTGACGGCGTCGCTGACGCCGCCGAAATCGGTCCGACTTTCGATCATCCAGGGTCGCATCGTTGTCGTGGGCGAGGCTCCTGCCGCCTGGATCAACCGGGCGCAGGCCGCCGCTGAACAACTTTCGGCGGACGGAGTGGTTCTGGATGTCTCGCAGCTGCGTGAACTGGACCTTGCAGAGCTCAATCATTTGAGAGAGGCCATCCAGACGACCGATATTTTCTTCTCTTCCGGCAAAGTTGTGCCGGGACCAGAGCAGACGCCGGTTCTCGACAGATTGGCGGATCAAATAAAGGAATTCGCCCAAAGTGCCCGCAAGTCAGGCGTAACTGCGCGGTTCATGTTGACCGGCCATTCGGACACCACGGGCCGTGAGACGGCCAACGCGTCGATCAGCGCCGCCCGTGCCGAGACAGTTCGTGCGCTTCTCAAAAAGCGCGGCGTCGCTCCGGAACTGCTGCTGGTTCGGGGTGCGGGTACCTTTGAACCGGCGGTGCCTGAAAATAGTCAGGCTGGTAGCTCCACCAATCGCCGGGTTTCGGTTACGGTAAACCTGGACTAGGGCGGAGCCCAAGATGTTGCAAAAAAAGATCTGTATGCTGGGCGGGTTCTCTGTCGGAAAGACGAGCCTGGTCCGCAGGTTTGTGAAAAGCATCTTTTCAGAAACCTACTTGACCACGGTGGGAGTGAAGATCGACAAAAAGAGTGTCGCACTCCCGGACAAAACAGTGGATCTGATTTTATGGGATTTGGCCGGCGAAGATGATATCGGCTCATTCCGCGTCAGCCATGTGCGAGGTGCGACAGGCCTCGTGCTTGTCGTCGATGGAACCCGCGCCGCTACCCTTACCGCCGCGCTCACGCTGCGCGAGCGGGTCGAGGCTGAATTCGGTGCTATGCCGTTCGTATTGCTTTTCAACAAATCAGATCTGGCCGATCGGTGGGTAATACCGGATAGAGAAATCGACGAACTGAGGCAACGTGGATGGCAGGTCTATCTGACAAGTGCGCTCTCGGGTGAGCATGTCGATGATGCGTTTCTTAAACTCGCTTCGATGGTCACCAAATAGACCATGCAAAGATTGCCAAGAGAGATCGGAAACTGGATTTACGATTTCTTCTACAACGAGCGTGCTATTGCGTATGTGAAAATTGACGCCCAGCTGCGGACAGCGGCGAAGGGCGGTAACGTTGAACATTACGGGCTCTCACCCCTTGGCATCGGTAAGCCTGTTGCCGATCAGCTTGAATTCATGGAAGGTTTGCTGCCTTGCCCGGAGCTTCCATTTCATATGCCTATGGTCGAACTGCCCAGCGGGCGTGTCGCGGACCTTCATCTTTTTGCTGATGATGACTGCGTGTGGCTGCTCTTTCTTGATGCCACTGCCGAACGCGACAACAAGCAGCGGCTTCAACAGAAGGCTTATGAAATGACTCTTCTGCAAGAGAGGGAGCGCCAACTCAACGAGAAGTTACATTCGGCCAATGAGGCGTTGAGGAAGAGTCAGGAGGGATTGTCGCGTGAATACCAGCGCGCCGAATCCCTGCTCCTCAACATTCTTCCGGCGTCGATCGCGGAGCGGTTGAAAGCGCACAAGAAAATTGCAGACAACCACGCAGAGGTGAGTGTGCTTTTTGCCGATATCGTCGGTTTTACGGAAAGAGCGCGCAGCGTCGGAGCGGTGACGACGCTCGCTATCTTGAATTACTTCTTCAAGGCGGCGGATCGGCTCGCGGAACGGCACGGCTGCGAAAAGATCAAGACAATCGGCGATTGTGTGATGGTGGTCGCGGGCCTGCCCACCGCGCGATCCGATCATGCACAAGCCCTGGCGCACTACGCAGTTGAACTGCGCAAGGCGGTCAAACGCGAAAGCTTCGCAGGAGAACCGATAAGACTGAGAATTGGAATTCACTCGGGACCGATCGTCGCTGGCGTCATAGGCAAAAGACGGTTCGCCTATGACTTGTGGGGCGAGACCGTTAATCTCGCCTCGCGTATTCAAACGTCCGCGGAGCCCAGTGAAATCCGTATTTCCGATGCAACGCGCCAACTGCTGGGACCAAAATTTGCTTGCGATCCACTTGAGGAAACGGAATTGCGTGGTGCAGGTCGTGTACGAATGTGGCGGCTCCCAGCCTGATTGTCGCTTGCCGACGCTGGAGCGCACTGCATCTCAAGCCGCAAATTATTAACGTGAAGATTTGATCAAACGGGACCTCATTGGGCGACTTGCGACACAGCTGACATCAGTTCCTTCGGGTTGGGCGCCCCAAACATGTATCGCCCCCCCTCCGGAACCTCCGTGAAACTCCAGCGGACAATTCCCTGCCTGTCCAGCAGGAATTGACCGACCAATTGTCCGTGTCCTGTTGCGATCATCTGTTCGTCGGCTTCGGTCACTTCGTAAGGGTCCTTCCTATCGAGGATTTCGCTCGCTGC
This sequence comes from Mesorhizobium sp. M0088, assembly GCF_040322895.1. Classification (NCBI taxonomy): domain Bacteria; kingdom Pseudomonadati; phylum Pseudomonadota; class Alphaproteobacteria; order Hyphomicrobiales; family Phyllobacteriaceae; genus Mesorhizobium; species Mesorhizobium sp. M0088. The sequence goes on along the minus strand of NZ_JAMYUI010000008.1, from coordinate 124,378 downwards.
AAAAGGATCCATGGGACCGGGCAACTCGCCTGGTATGTCGACCCGCATATCCTTTGCTGCTGCCATCGAGACCTTGTACGGCCAGTTCGTCTCGTTTTGGGTGAATTCGAGATTGGGTAGTCCAAAAGCACGATGTGAAGCGCGTTCAGGGTCGGAGGCCGCAAGCAGGTTCGGCATCGGGTGGTAGCGGAAATAGAGACGCGCTCGTTCGATCGGCGTGTTGACCACCGTCAGGCTCTCCACGCCCCTTTCGCGCAGCTCCGGATCAAGCCGCGCCTGGGCGGCGATGTGGCGCCGGCAGAAGGCACAATGCAGACCTCGAAACAGGCCGACCAGCACTGGTTTTTGCCCGCGAAAGTCATCGAGCGCGATCTTGCCTTCCTGGGTAATGGCGTCAAGCACCAGGTTCGGCGCACGGTCGCCCGGTTGAAGCGGTACCAAGTCACTAGGCGCGGACATTTCCAACCCCTAACCCCGGCTAGTCGAGAAAAGGCAGCACCACAAGCGCTTCCGGGTCGAGCCCGTGCTGGACGCATATACCCTGCGCCAGGGAAAAGTAGCGTTCGGCCTCGGCCAGATTGTCGAGGTCCAGATTAAGCGTTGCGAGACCATCATAGCACGGAAAGAGCAGTTGGGGCTCGCCCATTTCGCGGGCGACGTCCAGTGCTTCGTGGAACAGGCCAACCGCCAGTTCAGGACGGCCGTTGCACTGGTGGATCTGCCCAAGCACGATCAACGGCACCGGCAGGTGCTCGCGCTGGTCGAGCGCCCGGTCGATCTCGATAGCCTTCTCGGCGGCAGGCACGCCCTCCGTTGGACAGCGATCCGTGAAAGTACAACAAGCGACCGCCAGATTGGCGAGGAGGCGGGCCTGGAAACCCAGATCACCAATATGGCGCGCCACGTCCAGACCGCGCCGACAGACCTCCATCGCCTTTGCCGGATCGATAGTCGTGTAGAGCACGCCGAGATTGGTGTAGCCGCGGCAGGCCGCACCCAGCAGACCGGCGGCTTCGGCCAATTCAATGCTGCGCTCGACCTGGCCAACGGCTTCACGGTTTCGTCCGAGGCGAGCCAGCGCAACAGCCTTGGTATTAAGTGCCTCGGCGGTCACAAGAGTGGCATCGCGTCCTACGTCGGAAACATGCTCCGTCGTCAAAGTGCGTACGCAATCCAGCGCCGCGTCCGCCCATTTTGCCGCGAGGGAGTGATCTCCGCTCCGGAACGCCTGTCGGCCACGTTCTTGCCAGAGATGCGCCTGCTCGATCGGGGCATCCGCTCCATCGAGGAGCGCTGCCGCTTCAGCATAGCGGGATTCTGCGTTGTCCCGCTTGCCGACGTCCCAGAGCAGCCGCCCGACCTTACGCAAAACTCGTGCCGAAGCGACACGATCTGCCGACTGGCGGTATGCCAGCAACACCGCCTCGTAGTGGTGGTGCGCGACCTGGCGGCGGCCTGCCGGGCCGCTCAGATCGGCAATGCGCTCTGCGATTGCCAGTTTGAGCGGTGTTTGCCCGATCGCACCCAATGCGGTCAGTGCTCGCTCATAGAAACGAAGGGCGTCATCGTTGGCGTATATCATGCGAGCGCGATCACCCGCCGCCTGCAGGTAATGCGCGCCCTTCTCCCGCTCGGCGCTCTGTGCGAAATGATGACCGAGCACGGCCAAATCCTCGAGCCGTTCCGGCTTGTCGCCGCACAGTTGCTCCAAGGCAGAACCGACCCGTCCGTGGATGTCGGTCCGGCGTTGCAGGAGCAGATTCTGGTAGATCACGTCCTGCAGCAATGTTTGCGTAAAGCGGTAGCTTTGCGACGAGCCCGAGCCAGATCCGGCAACTTCCTCGATGATTTCCGCATCGCAAAGCAGTTCGCAGCCGGCTTCTAGCCGGCCGGGGTCGGATGTAACGGTTTTCAGAAGGGTGGCATCGAAGCGCGGGCCAATTACCGCGGCTTCCTGGGCCAACCGGCGCACCTCTTGGGGCAACCGGTCGACCCGAGCAAGCAACATTGCCTGGATCGTGGCGGGAATGCCGGTTGCGACTTCGCCTGCCACAGTCCGCCATCGCTGGCCCTCGCGCATCAATACACCGCGATCGATAAGACCGCGAACGATCTCCTCTAAAAAGAGCGGGTTGCCGCCCGCGCGCTCGAGGATCTGGCCGAGAAGCCCTCCTGCGGAGTTTACCCAGCTCTCGCCGAAAAGCGCCGCCAGCAGGCTGCGTCCGTCATCATTGTTGAGCGGCGAAAGCCTGAGCGCCGTGTGACTGACCCGACTTGAATCGAGCTGGTCGTTGTCCGGCGCCGGACGATGCGTGACCAGCAACATCAACCGTGTGCGTTCCAACCTGTCCATCACGAAACGCAGTGCCTCGAGCGACACGGCGTCGGCCCAGTGCAGGTCTTCCACGACAATCAACAGCGGCGACAACGCAAGCCGCCGCTCGATGATTGTGCGGACTGCGTAAAGAATTTGCCGCCGCAGCTGCTCGGGTTCGACATGCTGCAAGGTGGCATCGGGGTCGCCAAGGCCAAGCACATGGTAAAGCAAAGGCATCAGTCGCTTCGCCTCTTCGCCCTGCAGGCCGAGATCGGTAAGCAAGGCTGCGAGCTTCCCCCTTATTTCATCCCCATTTTCGTTCTGCATCATCCCCGCAGCGCTGCGCACAACTGCGTCCAAGGCGCCAAATGATTGTTCGCCCAGCGGTGAGCACGCGGCCTGCCGCACGGCGACGTTGCGAAAACGATCCTCGTCGCCGACGCGGGCGACGAACTCCTTCACCAGCCGCGATTTCCCGATACCGGCTTCTCCGACGAGGCGGACAAGTTGGGCCGAGCCGTCGCACGCCTGGTCAAGGCTCGCCAACATTCTATGAAGCTCCGCACCGCGACCAATCATCGGCGCGCTGAGGCCGAGCGCCTCGAGCCCACGTGCTGCACGCGGGGCCGCAAGCGGTGCATCCAGTCGATGGACGAGCACGCTGCCGGCCTTGCCGCGAAGCACGACATCGCCCAGCGACTCGTAAGAAAAGGCATGCCGGGTCAGCCTGTGAGTGAGTTCGCCTACCAGCACCTCACCCGGTGCGGCCAGCGATTGCAGGCGCTGCGCCGTATTCACGGTGTCGCCGGTCACCGAATAGGATTTGGCGGTGCCGATGCCCAATCCGCCAGTAACCACCGGACCGGTGTTTATGCCGATGTGGAGTAACAGAGGCGAGCCGGAGTGGGGGGTGCCTTCACCGAGCCGCGCCGTCCGGGCGATCATGTCGAGAGCGGCGCAAAGCGCACGTTCCGGGTCGTCTTCATGCGCCACCGGCGCACCGAACAAAGCGAGCAGCGCATCGCCGATGAATTTGTCCACGAAACCGCCAAAGTTCCGCACGGCCGCCGTCAATTCCTTGAACAGCGCGTTCTGCAGAGCTTGCATCACCTCGGGGTCGAGTTGTTCGCTGAGTGTCGTGAAGCCGCAAAGGTCGGCGAACAGGACCGTTACCGTCCGGCGATCGGCGTCAGAGACGGGATGCAGCCCATAGCTTTCGATGTTCGTAGGCAGCGACAGGATTCGAGAAGGCGGCACGATGGTCCCGCTTGGTTTCGGAACAGACCGTTCGGCGGCTTTTGCGGACGCACCAAGGCTTGCCCCACATTTCGGACAGAACTCGAAATCAGGTGCGCAGGGGTAGCCGCAGCTGGCGCATGGCACAGGCTGGCGCCTGCCACACTTCGGACAGAAGGCGTAACCGCCCTCAATCTCGAAACCGCAGCCCGAGCAGTCCATGGAAACCTCACCCGAGCATGATGCCGAAAAGTGTGAAGCGGTTTTCGGACCACATCCTGCTCTGTCTCTTTGACCTAGAGATGGATTCAGATTTCAGGTCGATTCGGCCTGCAATCATCCGGCTCTTGGGGCCATGACTCGTGATCTCGCCACGCCCTTCACGGCCAGGGTATTCACAATGATGAACCGATAGCCGTCAACCGGCAAGCGGCAGCAAATGGGCATCCGTGGGTCCGGTGGCGGAGCGTTGCCGATTCGGACGGCTGCTTGGCCGTCGTTGCGAAGGTCTCTCTTAGCCCTCCGTCTTCCTGCTATCATGGAGATGAGGAGACGGACCTTGAGCGAGAATCGCAGACTAGTCGCAATTCTGGCTGCAGATGTGGTTGGATACAGCCGGTCGACAGCGCGGACGAAGATTCGCCTCACGTCTGGAGGGCGTCGCGGCGCCCGGCGCCATCTGCCTGTCCGAGGACGCCTATCGCCAGGTCAAGGCGAGGCTCGACCTCTCGGTCAGCGATCTCGGCACGCGTGGGCGGCATGGCAGGAACTGCTCGCGTCAATCCTGACTATTCGCTGGAATACCGTCGCAAAGTCTTGCCTTACAAGAACCATGCCGATTTCGAACTCATGATCGACGGGCTCCGCAAGGCCGGAATAGTGCAATGACAAATGAGGGCATGCGGTCGGATCAGACGCCAAAGGCTCGGCCGATCTTGCGCCATCGGGCGTTTTCACGAACCAGTTTCAGGTCGTCGGTCGTCTCGGCAAAGGTGTGCGAACGGTAGTGCCCGAGCAGGTCAGGAAACAGCCTCCCTGCCGGCAGGCCGGCAACCTGTTCGCGGACCGACATTTTTTCATCGATGACCCGGGTGCCCCAGGCATTTTCCCGAACCTGCAACTCGGCAGCCAGACCGCGCTCTTCCGGCGCGGTTTCATCCAGCGCAGCCAGCAGGATCGTGTGGAAAAGCGCTACATAACCGATCTGCCTCAGCCCGCCCACCACCCGCACGCGAGGCAATATGGCAAGAACGAGGAACGTCAAGAACAAGTTCGGCAGCAGCACGCCGTCCAGCAGCGCCTGCTTGAGATGCGCCCGCTCGAACGGGATGGAAAGACCATTCGGCCTTTCAGGCTCGATCAGGTGCCCGTTCTCGAAAACAAGCTTGCGCACGCGCTCCTCGCGAATGCCCCAGAAATAGGCCGTGGCATTGGGCAGGAATCTGCCAAATGGGCCCGATTCGGTCTCTTGCAGGGTACGTTCGAGACGCTGACGCCTTGCGGGCTCAAGGAGCAGCTTGGAAAGAAGGCTGCCGTCATGGTCCAGATGCCGCGCCACGACGGAAGCCGCGAGCCGGTCATCGATGAACACCGGCCGAGCCATGCCAGAACGATCCCAATCGGCGACCAGATCCTCGTTGAGGTCTGTCAGTGCATCGGCGGCGGTTCCAAACACCTTGTCCTGGCTGGCGAGCAGTGTGCCCAGCCAGCGGCTGGCATCCGTTTCGTCGCCCACCGCTTCGAGCGCCCGCTTGTTGAGGGTGACCGGGCCGGCCGCGCAGGCGCTTTTGCGGCATAGTTTGTGGCGCCCCATGCCAAACAAGTTGACCTTGTCGTCGCCGACATCGAGCCATCCCGGCCCCTCCCGGCCAATTGTCTCCATGGTCATCGTCGTTCCCATGAAGCCGACGAACGCCGACAGCCCGTTTTCGACCGCGCCGAGCCAGGCAAACAGGAGGGCATCGAAGGTGATCCTGTCCATCAGCAGCAGGCAGTGGAGGCCGGACTGAATCACCGGTCTGTGGTCGAATTCTTCAAGGGCCTTGCCGACCTCTTCAGGCTGCATGATCAAATCAAGGCGCTGATGCAGTACATCAAGCAGGATCGAACGGGCAGCGATCGCCGGACCCGAAGCAGGCCTTGCCACCGGCCGCCACAGATGGCGGGCATATTCGGAAACCGGTGCATTCCAGTTCTGCTCGATGTCACGCACGACTTCCGGGCAGAGCAGTGACAGCACTGCCAGAACATCCACCGGAGCCTTAAGGGTCGGATCAAAGTCCCTGGTCATCAGAACCGCAGCCGGGCCATGCTCAGAAGGTCGTGATACCGTCCTTCGGTAAAGCCGGCCTTCACATGCCGGCCTTCGACCTCGAAGCCGTGGCTTGTGTAGAGGCGGATGGCCGGTCCATTGTCGGCATAGACGGTCAATTCGACTCGCTTCAGGGCGCGCCAGTTGTCGGCCACGTCAAGCAGCGCGCCAAGTATGGCAGAGCCGATACCCTTGCCGACAAAGCCATCGTCAAGGCCGATATTGATCTCGCCGATGTGCGAACGGCGCGGCGAACCCTGCACGACAAGGCTGCCATGGCCGACGACCTTGCCGTCCAGCTCGGCAACGATCCAGGTGGTTTCCTGGCCGGACTTGGTGATACGCCGTTCTACCTGCTCCACCATCTCGAATGGCATCCTGAGCGTGCCCCAGCGGAAGCCCGGCATGTTGAAGATGGCGCAAAGCGCCTCCGCATCGCTTGGCCGAATGGCCCGGAGTTGCGGCTGGATTTTCTTTGGGAATGGCGAGGTCGTGCTGGTCATGGCTTTCCCGGCAAAGGCAATAGGCCCGGCACGATGCACCGGACATCATCTGAAAATCCAGCCATCTCATCATCCTATGATGCCGATTGCGCGCTGAAGTACCGGGAGACGGCGTAGAGTTTGAAGATGCCGCTGATTCCGATCCAGCCGAAAAGGGCGAGCCAGCACAATGTTCCCGTCGCCGTCCAGTCGATCCGGTGCATTACGGCCTCGGTGATGACAAGGCCAAGGATGGCAAACAAGCCGACCAGAAACTGCGCCAGACCGAGCACCAGCAGCTCTTCGCGCGGCGCGCTTTTCCAGACGAGATATGTGCCGCCCGCTCCGGCGAGGAAGATGGCGCTGTAAACCTGAGCGTGGAAGGCGTCGATCGGCCACGGCCAAAAGCCGCCGAATGTCAGGGGAAACAGCAACAGACCGACGCCATAAAGCCCAAGGATCGCCATTTCCATCGACATGTAGCCGCGCCATGCAGAGTTTAAGGTCACGCCCTTTGCGGAAGGACGGCCCCCGGCCCGCCACAGGAACAGCCCGGATACCGCGACCGAAGCAAGATAGACCAAGAACCAGAGCCAGGGCGCTTTCCGCTCGAAGTTGAAATAGCCGAGATTGATGAACGAAGCCGCCGAAACGATGACGGTGAAGATGAAGGCCATGACAAGCACTAGCCTGCCTGGCGACCAGCGATTCCAGACCAGCAGCGCCGCCATCACGGCCATTTCGGCGGTGTAGAAGCCGCCGAGGAAGCGGGCGTTGAACGGCGTGACGGCCCAAGGCCAGCGCGGCTTGACCAGCGCAGGCGCGAAAAAAAGGCCGGCGCCGACGATCAGGACGATGATGACCCCCGCCGAGAAAAGCCGCAAGGCCGCGGGAAATGGCGGGTTGTCGGGTGTCGGCGCGGGAGAAAGTCCCAAAGATGAATACCCCATGGACCCACCATAGTACCGCTTGCGATCGGTGAAAATCCCGACGGAATTGACACGTCGGCGGGCTTCTCCATTCGAATGGCCGTACGATCCGTTTCGAAGTAAGATGGAGCGCTCGGAACGAAGACCGGTTCCGGTCAACCACCTCGGGGGTGCATTTTCCGGAGCCTGCACGATGACCGAAATTCAGGATCTGTTCTCGCTTTTGCGGCAATCGACCGATGTCGATCCCCAGGCAATCGACGCGATCCGGCGGACCATCGCGGAAGGCAAGGATTATGAACTTTGCCGCATCAATGTGCCGGCTTTCGCCAGCAAGCATGGCCTCGACGAGGAACGCGCCATAAGCGCCTTCCTCCATGCGGCGCGGGTGGGCATCTTCGACATTTCATGGAATGTTCTGTGCCCCGGCTGTGGCGGCGTGCTCGACACCAACGCTACGCTGAAAACCCTGCAGAAGGACGAATACACCTGCGCGCTATGCTCCGAAGGCTATTCGCCGACCCTCGATGAGATGGTTGAGGTGACATTCACCGTCAGCCCTCGCGTGCGCAGGATTGCCGCCCACAATCCACACGAACTGCCGTTGGTGGAATATTTTCGCCAGATTTACTGGGGATCCGGCGTCGATCTGCCGGAAGAGGGTTTGGCGAAAAACATAGAAGCGTTCTCGCTGGAGGATATCGAATTGGCGCCGGGTGAAAAGGCCGTTCTGCCCATACAGCTTCCGTCCGAATTCATCATCGTCTTCGAGCCGGTCACCCATTCAGCGCAGTTCATCGACGCGAAGGGCGAACCAACAAAAGAGCGGCGAAGCCTGTCGTTGGCTTTCGACCGCGACCATGTCCAGAACCAGACACTGGAAATGCAACCTGGTCCGCTGCGTATTTCGCTGGAAAACAGGACCGACACCCGCGTGCTGCCGGCAGTCTTCATCGCCGGCGAGGCATTGCATAATCTCCTGGGCAAACGCCGGCCTTTTCTGACCGCCAAGCGCCTGCTCACCAACCAGACGTTCCGCGACCTCTATCGTACGGATACGCTCGACATCAACCAGCGCCTGAAGATCACCAGCCTCACCTTCCTGTTCACCGACCTGCGCGGATCGACCGCGCTTTACGAGCGGGTGGGCGACCTTTCAGCCTTCGATCTCGTGCGCGTGCATTTCCAGGTTCTGCACGAGATCGTCGCGGCGGAGGCAGGCGCGGTGGTGAAGACCATCGGTGATGCGGTGATGGCGACATTCGCGACGCCTGATCGCGCGATGGCTGCGGCCCTCAGGATGCGTGATGCCATGCGTGCGCTCAATGAGAGAAGCGGGCGCGAGGATCTGCTGCTCAAGATCGGTGTCCATGCCGGCCCCTGCATCGCCGTGTCCATGAACGAGCGACAGGACTATTTCGGCCAGACGGTCAACATTGCTTCACGGGTCCAGAACCTGGCCAACGCACAGGCTATCTTCGCAACCCGCGCGGTGGTCGACGACAATCTCACCGCCGATCTGTTGCGTAGGAACGCTCTGACGCCCGTGCCTCACGAAGTCTCGCTGCGCGGCATCGAGCGGGAGATCGCGGTGTATACAATCCCCTGAGCAATTGGGCCGTCCAGAGCAATCCCAGGGAAAGTGTAAACGGTTTTTCGGGAAAAACGCGTAGCACTTTCCCTTGGAATTGCAGTAGAGCAGCGTTTGCGTGAAAAGATGAAGCGCTCTCGGCCGCTCACACGCGCTTGCAGAGGAAATAACGATCGGCGGGCTCTGAAGTCGGCGCCGGGAGGCGTTGCAGCAGCGGGTGATCGAGCGGCGTGCCACTGACCGCGAAGCCGCCGACCCGAAGCAGGCTCGCAATCAGATCGGGAAGCCAGGTAGCAGTCACTGCATCCCGATCGTCATAGCCGGTGCCGATGTCAGCATGAACAAGGGCGGCTTCGATGCCAATGAACTTGCGGGCCGTCTCGCGTATTTCGCCGAGCACGAGGTTTTCGGCTTCGGGAATTGAGCTGGCATGTGCGCCGACTTCGCGGTCGAACACCACGATCCGGCGCCCGGGCAGGCGCTCGCGCAGATGGTGGAACGTCCGACCGTTGCCGAGGCCGAGCTCGAGTACAAGCCCCTCCATCTTCGCCACCTCGACGCAGACTTGGTCGAGAATGTCGCGCTGTGCGGTCATCCTGCTGATGAAATTCTCGAGGCGACTCATATGCTTTTGTGTGTCCTGAACCAGCAAGAGATCGTCAATGCCGCCGACAAGAACTGTTCACGGGTGAATCCCGAAGGCGTAGTGCGAAACTCGATCACGTGTCGGCACATATAGAGGCGGACCATGAACACTGCAACAACCGTACAGGCAGCCGGCAGGATCATACCGGGTGGAATAGGCGGCACGGCGCGGCAAAATAACAACTCATTTGTAGGGATCTGCGGCGTCCCGCAAGCCGTCACCGAGGAAGTTAAACGCCATGATGACGAGAATGACGGGAAGCATCGGCAAAAGCAGCCATGGATAGAATGCGATCACGCTGACGCTGCGCGCCTCGGTGAGCAGGATGCCCCAGCTGGTTATCGGCGCTCTCAGGCCGAGCCCGAGGAAGCTCAGCGCCGTCTCGCCCAGGATCATGCCGGGAATGGAGAGCGTCGCCGTGGCGATCAGATGCGACATGAAGCCGGGAATGAGATGCCGGCCGATGATGCGGCTGCTCCCGGCGCCCATCAACTGCGCGGCCAGAACGTAATCCTCCTCGCGCAAGGCCAGAAGCTTTGAACGCACGGCCCGCGCCAGTCCGGTCCAGTCGAGCACTCCGAGGATCACGGTAATGCCGAAATAGATCAGGATCGGACTCCAGGTTATCGGCATGATCGCCGCGAGGGCCAGCCATAGCGGAATGCTGGGAATCGATTGCAGAACTTCGATTATCCGTTGAACGATCAGGTCGAAGATACCGCCGTGATAACCGGCCAGTCCGCCGATGACGATGCCGAGCAGGAAGCTGAAACTGATGCCGACGAGGCCGATTGTCAGTGAAATGCGTGCGCCATAGATCATGCGCGAGAGCACGTCGCGCCCCAGCCTGTCGGTGCCGGCCAGAAAGAGCTGGCCGTTTTCGGCAGCGCAGACAAAATGCCTGTCACCTTCGATCAGGCCCCAGAACCGGTAACTGTCGCCCTTGCAGAAGAAACGGAGCCGCTGAACATCGCCCCCCTGGTCGTCGATGTAGTTCCGCTTGAGCGTGTCCATGTCCAGCGTCATCTGGCGGCCATAGACGAACGGCCCGACGAACTCGCCGTTGTGGAACAGGTGCACCTGCTGCGGCGGCGAATAGATATAGTCCATGTTGCGCGTGTGCAGATTGTACGGCGCCAGAAACTCGCAGATCAATATCCCGAAATAAAGCACTATCAGGAATATGCCGGATACAAGGGCAAGCCGGTGCATGCGGAATTTCCACCACATCAACCGCAACTGCGACGCCTGAAAGACCTTCGACTGCTCCGCCGTCATCGCCTCGACCGACTGCAGGTCAAAGGGCGCGCTGGAAACGTAGTGTTCTAGTGGAGCACCCGGAGCGGGGAGCGGCGAATCCGTCTTCATTTGGTGCTGCCGCCCTGCAAACGAATTCGTGGATCAAGCACCGCCAGCGCCAGGTCGGAAATCAGGACACCGATGACTGTCAGGAAGGCTAGGAACATCAGGAACGACCCCGCCAGATACATGTCCTGGCTTTGCAAGGCCTTGATCAGCATCGGCCCGGTCGTTTCCAAAGACAGCACGATCGCCGTGATTTCGGCGCCGGAGATGATGGCCGGCAGGATAGAGCCGATGTCGGAAATGAAGAAATTGAGCGCCATGCGCAGCGGATATTTGACCAGCGCCTTGAACGGATGAAGGCCTTTGGCGCGCGCGGTCACCACATATTGCTTGTGTAGCTCATCGAGCAGATTGGCGCGCAGCCGCCGGATCATGCTTGCCGTGCCCCCGGTGCCGATGATCAAGACCGGGATCCAGAGATGGGCGAGTATCGACTTCGCCTTGGCCCAGCTCATCGGCTCGCTGAGATATTGCGGGTCCATGAGATGGCCGAGGGACGTGCCGAACCAGATGTTGGCGAAATACATCAGGATCAGCGCCAGCATGAAGTTCGGAATGGCAAGGCCCAGGAGGCCGAAAAAGGTCAGGCCGTAATCGCCCCAACTGTATTGATGCGTCGCGGAGTACATGCCGATCGGAAAGGCGATGAGCCAGGTGAAGATGATCGTGACGAAGGAAACCAGCACGGTCAGCCACATTCGGTCCCCGACGACGTCGCGAACCGGCAGCTCATATTCGAAGGAATAGCCGAAATCGCCGTGCAGCATCCCGCCGACCCAGTAGAAGTAGCGAATGATCGGCGGCTTGTCGAAACCATATTCCTTCCGCATCATCTCGATGCGATCGGAATCCACCCCTTCGCCCTGCGCCCGAAGCTCGGCGACATAGCTGTCGAAATAGTCGCCGGGGGGAAGTTCGATGATCGTGAACACCAGCGCTGATATCACCAGCAGCGTTGGAACCATCACAGTAATGCGCCAGACAATATATCGAAGCACGCTCAGGACTCTCCAAGCCAGAATGTATCCGGCATGTAGACACCGAAATAGGCGGTCGGATCGTAGCCGAAGAGCGCCTTGTCAGGCAGATTGCGCAGTCGTGAGGACACCAGAATCGGCTGATGCGTTCCGTTCACGGTCCCGATCGAAAACACCTGATCGGTGTAGATCGACAGCATCGAATTCCAGATTTCGGCGCGCTCTGTCGCTTCGGTCGATGCGTTCCAGCGCTTGAGCAAAGCCATCAACTCGATCACTTCAGGAAGATCGGGCGCCTCGCCCATCTTGCCGTGAGACAAGTAGTGAGCACCCCAGAGCGGCCATTGCAGTTGATCGTCGATGGTGGGGGCCAGCTGGCTCGGGTTCATGTCGGCGGTCGGCACGCCATTGTCGATGCCCGACCACATCGACATCATGATCTGGCCGCCAAGCGCGCGGCTGCGGAAGATGTCGCGCTGCGAAGTCCGGATGAACAGGGCGATGCCGATCTTTCGCCAGTGATCGGTGATGAGTTCGAGCGCGTCGGTTTCCAGTGTGCTTTCGCCGGCGGTTTCCACGATTATCTGGGCAGAGCGTCCATCGGGAAGTATCCGCAGGCCGTCATCGTCACGTGCCAGAAGCCCGACCTCGTCGAGCAGTGCATTGGCCTGCTCGGGATCATGGGCAACCCAAGCTTTAGCGAATTCCGGCCGGTAGAGCGGGCTCTCGGACAATACGGTATCGGCGCTTTCCTGCGCCAATCCGTAGAACACGGCCATATTGATCTCGCGCCTGTCCACGGCGAGCGAAAGTGCGCGGCGCACGCGCACGTCACGCAGAAGGCCACGCCACACCTGGTCGGCGCAATTCAGATTCGGCAGCAGCGCCAGCCGAGAACCCTGTGTACGTTTCCACAGGTGCATCTTCACCGGATAGCGCTTCTCCGCGTCTTTCAGGAAGGAGTAGTCGCTGAAGTCAATTCCCATGCATTGCAGGTCGCTCTCGCCCGCACCGGTCTTGGCGGAGATGATCGCCGATGAGCTGACATTCATGATGATCCGGTCAACATAGGGCAGTTGCCGGCCGTTCTCGTCTATTCGATGAAAGAACGGGTTGCGCTCGAAGATGAATTGCTCGGCCGGCGGCTTGGTCCGGTTCTGCCAGGGGTCGAGCGTCGGCAGTTCCGGGTTCTCCGGGCGATACTGCCGCGACATGCGGATATGCAGGAGCGTCCATTTCTGGGTCCGGTTCTCCTTCATCAGGCCGGCGAGCCGGAATGAATCCTGATATTTCTTGTGGAACTGCTTGAGATAGGCGGCCGGCAGGACAAGCGATAGCGGCGAAGCGGCAGCGAGCTTGGGCAGGAAGTCTGGATTGGGCGCATCCCAGCTGTAGCGGACCGTCAACGGATCGACGATCTCGAAGCGTGGCGGCTTGCCGTCCGCCAGCAGGGCGGGGGCGAGCCCGCCTTGCGAAAGCTCGTCGTTCAGCCAGACATCTTCCCAACAATAGCGAAAATCCTCCGTCGTCAGCAGGCTGCCGTCAGACCATTTGTGCCCTTCCCGTATCTTGAAGGTGAAGACGCGATCATCCGCTACGTCGAAACGTTCGAGAATGTCGGGTTGCATGTTGAGCTTTTCGTCATAGCCGACCAGGCGAGAATACCCGTAGATCGTCATCATCCGGATATCTTTCTGGCTGCCGATGATTGTCCGCAGCGTGCCGCCATACTGGCCGGGCAGCCGGCCCATTGCAGCGAGATTCAGCGCGCGCGGACTCTTGGGCAGGCGCTCAGCGAGTGCCGGCAGCGCCTTGACCGTCAGTTGTTGCCGAAGAAATTCCGGCTCCAGATCGCCGGCGCGCGACGTCCCTGGCAGAAAGGCCGAAGCCATGAGACCAAGGACGGTGCGCCGGCTGATCAATGGCGTAACTCACTGATATCGGCCGAATGTCTCGCCAGCACGAGGTGGCCACCGCCAAGATCGAGTGGTGACAGCCTATCTTCGTCGCCCTCGTCGCGGAATTGCGGTCCCCATGCGCTGGTGTCGGAAGCTCCGCTGAGCTTCAGCGTCTTGAAATCCATCGGCCTGTCGAGATCGGGGAAAGGTACCGCGGCGACCAGGGAGCGCGTGTAGGGGTGGATTGGTTTCCTGAGCAGAATTTCGCGCGGCGCAAGCTCGACGATACGCCCGCCGCACATCACCGCGATGCGGTCTGCCATGTAGTCCACCACCGCCAGATTGTGGGATATGAACAGGTAGGTCAGGCCCAGTTCTTTTTGCAGGTCCTTCAGAAGATTCAGGATCTGCGCCTGGACAGAGACATCGAGCGCCGAAACCGGCTCGTCGCAGATCAGGAGTTCGGGCCCTAGCGCCAACGCACGCGCGATGCCGATGCGCTGACGTTGCCCGCCGGAGAAACTGTGCGGATAGCGCTTTATGAAGCGCGGATCGAGCCCGATTGCCTGCATCAGGCTCTTGACCGTGGCGAGTCGGGACGCCGCATTGCCACGTCGATGGATCTCCAGCGGCTCGCTCAAGATGTTCTCCACCGTCATGCGAGGTGAAAGCGACGAAACCGGGTCCTGGAAGACCATCTGGATTTTCGCGCGCAATATGCGCAGGGCATCTCCCTCTGCGCCCAGGACGTCGGTCGGTCCATCGCGGCCGTTGAAGATCACAGAGCCGCCGCTGGGGGTGATGGCCCGCATGAGGATCTTGCTGACGGTTGTTTTGCCACAGCCGCTTTCGCCGACCAGACCCAGACACTCACCCCGCCTGATGTCGAAGCTCACGCCGTCCACGGCGCGAACACAGGTTTGATGACCCCCGCTGAACCATCCGGACTTGCGGGTGGTGAAGGTCTTTGTCAGATCCCTCACCGAAAGCAGAATGTCCTCCGGCCCCTTCGATGCCGGCGCAGTCTGCTTGCCGAGCAGGTTCCCAACATTCACCGGCACCTCGCGGAGCGCCTTTAGCCTTTCACCAGGCTTCAGGTCGAAATGCGGAACGGCTGCCATCAGGCCCTTCAGGTAAGGGTGGCCCGGCCGGCGGAATATCGCCTCGACAGGCCCCATTTCCATGATCTCGCCATGGTACATGACCACCACCTCGTCGGCGACATTGGCGACCACGCCAAGGTCGTGCGTGATCAGCAGCATCGCCATGTTCAGCTTGGTCTGAAGCCCGCGCAGCAAATGCAGGATTTGCGCCTGAATGGTGACGTCCAACGCCGTCGTCGGCTCGTCGGCGATCAACAAAGCAGGCCGGCAGATGAGCGCCATGGCGATCATGGCGCGTTGCCGCAATCCTCCCGAAAGTTCAAAGGGATACATGTCATAGGCGCGTTTGGGATTGGGGAAGCCGACAAGGCCGAGCATTTCCTCGGTCCGCGCCTTGCGCTCCGCCCGAGCCATAGGCGTATGAATCTGCAAGGATTCGCTGACCTGGTTGCCGATCGTGTGCAGCGGCGACAGCGATGTCATTGGCTCCTGAAAGATTTTGCCGATGCGGCTGCCTCTCAACGCTCGGATTTCGGTTCCGTCACGCTGCATCTGCAGGATATCCTGCGTCGTTCCGGGCTTTTCAGGATCGGAAAACAGGATACGGCCGCGAACATGGGCCGTATTCGGCAAAATGCCCATCACTGCCTGGCTGAGAACCGATTTTCCGGAACCGGACTCTCCCACAAGCGCGGTAACCTTGCCGGGCAGGACGCGGAGATTTGCGCGCCTGACGGCATGCAACGGTCCCCCGATTATGGCAAAAGAGATGCCAAGATCCTCGATCCGCAGCAGATCAATGCCCGAATTCATCCTCACACCAGCCCCACTCTGGCAGTCTGCCGGGCGGCAGACCCAAAAAACGAGACTAGCGTATTGCCAGCCCAGAGCAACTTGGATTCGAATCGAATTCCGCGACGGAACCGGCGACCGGGCTGCACACCAAGGCTTTCGGACCGGATCGTGTCGGTTACTGAAGCTTTCTTCGGTCGCTTGCCGACAACCGCGCGGCATCGCGATGAAGCAGCATGACCTGCTCGGCGTCCGATATCCGGTCGTGAATCGGCGCAGCGTCTTCATCGAGAGCGAGAGCACCCGACAAATCGGGTGAAAGCACCGTCAGCTTCTGCTTGCTACCCGCCAGTTCCTCCGTGCCGAGCGTCAGCCAACTGTTGTCGCCGCAATAGCTGGCGAAGTCCTTGCTGGCGAGAACGCTGTGCGGATATTTCTTGGTCAGGGTCTGGAGACGCTGGACCTCGTTTACAGCCGAGCCGAAGACAGAGAATGTCAGCCGGTCGGTAAGTCCGACGTTGCCGAACATCACATTGCCGACATGCAGGCCGATACCAAACTTAATGTCGCCCAATCCCTGCTCCTTTCTACGCAGATTGAGCTCCATCATGCGCGCGCTGGCCTTGTGCGCTGCCGCAAGAGCAGCCTGGCAGGCGATCTCGGACTGCGAGCGATGCCTTTCGCAGGGGTAGACGGCGATGAAGCCATCACCCAGAAAACTCATGATCTGCCCGCCTTTGCGATTGAAAGGCGCAGCGATGGCATCGAAAAACTGGTTCAGCGTATCGATGTAGATTTCGCGACCGGAGGTTTCGGCAAGCCTTGTCGACCCGCGCATATCGCCCATGACCAGTGCGGCCCGGATTGTGTCACCTTCGCCGCGCTTGATCTGGCCATCCAGCACACGCCTGCCGGCGTCGCCGCCAAGATAGGTGGTCATCATGTTGTCGGCGAGCTTGGTGAGCACCGCCATCTTAGTGGCGATAGCGAGATAGTTCTGGATCCGCAATAGCGCCGAAATCATGCCGTCGCTGAAGCCTGAAGCACTGTCGGTCGACCAAGACCCCATCATGCCCTGACTGGTATCGCCGTTGAAGGGATGCACGAAAGCCATGTAGTCGGTGACGCCCATACGCCCGAGGTCATCGAAAACAGGAAACTCCGACCGCACCGACGGGTCGAGCCGGCGCCGCAGGTGGTCGAGCTTGTTGCTGAGCAGATGGTAGTATGGGCTGGTCAGGAATCTGTCGGAATGAACGCCGTTCTCACTGCGGAAGCCTTCCACTTCCAGGCCCTGGCCGCGAAGCCAGGTAAAGCCGAGCGCGTCATAAAGCGGATGAAGCATCGAAAAGCTCAAATGCACCCGCTTCAGCGGCAGGCCGGCAGCAGCCAGCCGTTCACAAAAGCCCTTTACCAATGTTTCCAGGTCGTTGCCCGCCAGCGCCGATTGGCTCAGCCAGTCGGCAACTTTATCCATGAGAATGGTGGAAATTTCTGCTTGCGCTGTGCTCATGCCATCTCAAACCCGTCGAAGACGAGCCATCTCCTTTGATCCGCCACACAATCGAAGTCAGTGAAGCCGGCTTCGGCGACGAAAGCCGGCGAAGAATTTCCTAAATAACTCCTTGCAGGAAGGAAGCAGGCGTAAAACAGCATCTATCACCTGGAACCCTATGTGGCGAGGCTTCCGGCGGAGTGCAATCTCGATCCTGACATCGGGCAAAGAATTCGCCGTCTCAGACACCGTCGGGCCTCGTCACTGCCTCAAGTAGGATTGGCCGTTGTTCAGGGTCTCGACCTTCCGGGTTTCGATGTCGAAGCTGGAAAACCGGGGACCCGGCACGTGCGATCGCAACCGACAGCGGCAACCCGACATAGCCAGCCCGATCACGCCGACATGCGCGGCGCGCCTCGAAATCCGGTTAAGAAGACGGTCATATCGTGAGGCGTCCAAAAAATCTGCTTCCCCGTCAATTCGGACAGGTTACCCGCTCCCATGGCGAGGCTCACCGGTGCCAAGAACCATGAGTGAGGGCATATTGGGGAAATCGAATTCCGCAAGCAGTCAGCAGACCTGCGCCTTCGCCTTCAGGCTTGCGGCAGCCATCGCGTAGCCGCCGGCGGCGCCATCGATGAAGTGAACGTGATCGCGCTGCAGCGGCGAGATGACGAGGCAGGTCATCAAGGCAGACTTCTGGCGGTGCAGGCCATAATTGCAGATGCCCGCTTCTTCCGCCTGCTTCAGCCGGTCTTGGATCCGATGCAGCACATCCGCGTCAACGTCGATGGTCATCTTCAAGCCGTCGTCGAACTTTCGGAAATCCGAATTGCTGGCCACCTCGCGTTTGTAGACCTTCGGATCGAAACGGCCAATCGTCCACCCAAATCGATCGGTTGCAGCCGTAAGCGTCATCAGGAACACGATCCACAGCTTCGACCGCCACCGCCATCCTGCCGGGGCCATCGCCCGCGCCTCGACATCCAGGCCGGCGGGCAGCAGACTGTAGCCCGGGCCGTCCACCGGCACCGGGTGGCCATCGCGCTCTTGCCTGCCGGCGAGGGCGATGATGTCGGAAGCCAGAAACTGAAACCCGCGCAAGTCGCGCGACGCCCCCGGTGTGGCTATGATCGAGACGATTTCGCCATGCCGGGCCTCGATCGGGTTCCAACGGCAGGAGAGGCCGGTCAGATCCGGCCGCGCGCCGGCCGGCGCAGGATCGATGCGGTAGCGCCCCGCTTTCATCTCAGCTTCCGCCCAACTGCCGCCACCGCCGGCGAACATGGCATAGAAGGCCGCTTCGGAAGCCCGGAACCTCGCCACGCGAACGTCGAGGCCATGCGCCCTTATGTCCCCTATCGGCACGATCGCGGCGCGCAAGGTAAGGCCCAGTTCGTCCGCCACCCACCTTTGGACGGCCGCCAGTGCGTTGCGGGCGATCTCCAGCGCCGAGCCGGGAAACGCCACGAGCGCGCCGTCGCCGCCGAAGACAAAGGGGAGGTCTTGCCGACCCAGCGCATTGAGCAGCGCCGAAATGACGCTTGCGCCGGCCATATTGACGGTTTTATAGCGCCCCGCCTCGATCGCCTTGGTCGAGCCGACAATGTCGGCAGTGGCCAGCGCCCAGCCATCGGGGAGGGGCCGATAGTTATCGATGTCGGCAACGCTTTCGAACTTTGCGAAGACCGGCAAAGAAGCGACAAACGGGTCGGACGCGACAGCTGTTTCCATGGCCATTAGATAGCATATTCCACGGCTTGAAGGTGAAGTCGATTACGCTTGGAAATTGACTTGCGCAGGCTTTCCGGTGATAGGGTCGCGCGATGCGAATTGCCTTCTACGCGCCGCTGAAGTCACCCAATCATCCCGTTGTTTCCGGCGACCGCCAGATGGCACGGATGCTTGTCAAAGCGCTGGAGTACGGAGGGCATAGCGTCGAACTGGCATCTGAGTTGCGCTTCTATCTACGCCAGCCGGAGTCGAAAAGTTTCGAGGCACTAAAGATCGAGGCCGCAGAGGAAGCCGTGCGGCTGACCAAGCTTTGGGATCGTGACGGCAAGCCCGATCTCTGGTTCACCTACCATCCTTATTACAAGGCGCCCGACTTGATCGGGCCGGAGCTGGCGTCGGCCTTTGCTGTCCCCTATGTGACAGCGGAAGCCTCCTATTCCAGGCGACGCGATGCCGGCTTGTGGGCCGATAGCCAAGCATTGGTGGCGCGAGCCATCGAACAGGCGGCGATGAACATCTGCTTCACCCAAAGGGATCGTCAGGGACTGGCGGATGCTATTCCCAAGGCCGCTTTCGGTATGCTTTCGCCCTTCATCGACACATCGGCATTCCGGGAAATCCCGGCACGGGGTTGTCCGACGCGCCTCATTGCCGTCGCCATGATGCGCCCGGGCGACAAACTGGGCAGCTATCGCATGCTGGCGCAAGCGCTCGGCTTGATAGGTCATCTGCCCTGGACCATGTCGGTCGTCGGAGACGGCCCAGCCCGCGACGAGGTCGAAGCGCAATTCGCCGGCCTGCCCGCCGATCGCATCGAATGGATTGGCTCGATCGAGCCAGCCGCCGTGCCAGATGTCCTTTACACCGGGGGAATCTATGTCTGGCCGGGTTATGGCGAGGCCTACGGCGTTGCCTATCTTGAAGCACAGGCCGCCGGCCTTCCGGTGGTGGCCCAGGACATCGCCGGCGTGCCGGAGGTCGTGCGGGATGGCCAGACCGGGTTTCTAACCCCGCCGGGAGATGTCGCGGCGTTCGCTTCCGCCATTGAAAGGCTTCTGGCCCGTGACGACGAAAGAACCATCATGGCCGCGGAAGCCAGGCGTTTCGTTCTCGAAGAACGTTCCCTCGGTGGCGCAGCTGCGCGTCTGGCCGGACTTATTGCGAAAGTCCCGGTTTCATGACGTCCGATCCGATCTGGCAGCCCTTGGTGGAAGAGCTGGCGCGCCTGCAACGGGCGGGCCGCAAGGCGGAGTTCTGGCTGCGCGACGACGACGCCGTGGATCCGACGCCTGCGCTTAATCGGCTGCTCGACCTCACCGGTGAATTCGCGGTTCCGGTCACTCTGGCCGTCATTCCGGCCCTGACCGACGCGAAGCTTGTCGCCCGGCTTGACGAGGCCCCGCATGCCACGGTCGCGATCCATGGCTGGGCGCACCGAAATCATGCGCCCGAGGACCAGAAAAAGCAGGAACTCGGCGCGCATCGGCCACGCGAGGCGGTGCTCGATGATCTGGCTCGCGGACTGTCGCGAGTAACCGGCCTGCACGGCGCACGTGCCGTTCCGATGCTGGTGCCGCCCTGGAACAGGATCGACGCCGGCGTGGTATCCGACCTTGGATCGATAGGTTTTGCGGCCTTGTCAGTCTATGGGCCGCCGAAGCCGGCTTCATTGGCGGTCATCAACAGCAATGTCGACATCATGGATTGGCATGGCACGCGCGGCTGCCTCGATCATGGTCTATTGGTCCAGGCTATCATCGCACACTTGCAGCATGCATCCGACGGCGAGCCGATCGGCCTGCTCACCCACCATCTTGTACATGATGAATCGGCCTGGCTTTTCCTCGAACGATTGTTGACAGTCACCGTTCAGGCTGAACCCTGTGCATGGCTTCCGATCAGGACATTGATCGGGCGCCGCGCGGGTAAAGGAAAATAGCTCAGCGCTTTCTGTGCGATGAGACCGGGAATTTGAGCATCTGGCCATCCCGCGCGGCAAAAGCGCCGGCAAACCTGTCCTTGGCCAGCTTCTCCATCTCGTCCAGTTGCTCGTCGGTGCGTGTCGGATCGTGGTGAAACAGCGCAAGCGCCCGTGCACCAGCAGCCTCACAGAGCTTGACGCCCTGTTGCCATGTCGAGTGCCCGTTACCGCGGCGGCGTTCCATTTCCTTCTCGGTGTAGGTGCAATCGTAAATGACGAGGTCGGCATCTTCGATCAGGTCTAGCACCGACTGATCGAGTTTGTCCGGCTCGTGCTCGGTGTCGGTGATCACCGCCACGACGCGGCCGCCCCATTCGATCCGGTAGCCTATGCAGCCTCCCGGATGGGTGAGACTGCCGGTCCGAACCACCACCCCTTCGCGCGGCCGAAGCACGTCTCCGGATACAAAATCGCGGCAGTCGAGATTTGCCTTGCAGACGTTCATTTTCACCGGAAACCACGGCGGCCGTATGAACTCATCGATAATCTGCCGGGTCGTCATGCGTCCTGCAAGATGCCCGGACCAAAGCGTAAGCTTGACGCTCGGGTCGAAGATAGGCGCAAAAGCCGGCAGCCCGATGATGTGATCGTAATGGCAATGGGTGAAAAGCAGGTCGAAATCGGTCACATCCGACGCCTGAAGCGCCCTACCGGCAGGCCGCAGGCCAGAACCTGCGTCGAACAGAAGCGTATGCTTGCCGCATCGCATCTCAATGCAGATTGTGTTGCCTCCATAGCGAGCGAATTCTGGCCCGGATACAGCAATGCTGCCGCGCACGCCCCAAAATCTGACCAGGAAAAAATCGTCGTCCATGCTACCTTTCGCTCATCATAGCTCTAGGCGCTTCGTGCGTCGATCAGATCCGCGGTCGTATGGCTTAGCCGATCGGCAAGAACCCGCAATATCTCGATGGTCATTTCCGGGAACTCCTTCATAAGCCTCAGGAAATGATCCTTGCGGATTCTCAAGGCCTCCAGATCACTTGCCGCGCTGACGGTGGCAGTGCGGGAGCTGTTGCACAATATGGCGATCTCGCCGACGATCGAATTTGGCAGCAGTTCGGCAACCTTTATCGGCCCGCTGTCGGAATCAACCAGAATATCCGCCCTGCCTGAAAGGATGACATAGGCAGCGTCTGCCTCGTCGCCCTGCCGGAAAAGAATCTGGCCGGCGCTGTAATTCACGCGATCGGATGTGAACGCGAGCAGCTTGAGCTTTGCCGGCTCAATGCCGGAGAACAAGGGAACGCGTTGCAGCATTCCAACTTCATCCTTGAGCAGCATTGTCGCAAACCTTCCTAAATTCGCGTCTGCCAGACTATGACAGAAGTTCCTTGAAGATACCGTTCTCTGCCAAAAGTGTCTCGTGTGTACCGTCTTCCACCAATTGCCCCGAGTCAAAGACGATAACGCGATCGAACATCATCGCCATTGCCGGACTCGTCACGACCCACACAATTGCCGGCGAATGGCCGTCGCGTCTGGCTTCCTCGAGCACGTTTCGCAGCACCTTGTCCTGAACGCGCTGGTCGAGCGCCGACAGCGGCCGGTTGAGAATGAGAAAATCGGGACGCTTGAGCAGAGCCCGGGCAACATCGAGCTTCTGTCGCTGTCCGCTGGTCAGCCGCCTTCCACCGGCGCCGACGTTGAAGTCCAGGCCGACATCCAGAAGCTCGGCATAAAGCCCCAGCTCGTCAAGAATGTCATAGACGATGGAGCGTATGCGGTCCGGCGCGTCGGGATGGTTGTTTCCCACACGGCCGAATAGGACATTGTCCATGACGGTGGCCGCGGCAATGTATTTGGCAGGATCATACCGTTCGATCGCGTTGTGCAGCTCGGGCGGCAGGTTTTCATAGAACCGGTTGCGTGCGGCGACGATCTTGCTCATCAACTCGTCGGTCAGCAGGCCGAAGCGGTGCCGGGGCTCGATATAGGCAAAGCTCAAGGTGATGATCATGGCGCGGTCGGCCTCCGAAACCGCCTCGTAGGGGCGGTTCTTGAGCCGCTGCAGCAAGGTCTCGTAGGCGGGGATCTCCTCGGCGCTCATGAAGGCGAGCTGCTGGAAGAACTGGTGATCTGGCGGCAGGTCGGCAAACAGCTCAATCGCCTGTTCGGCGATCTCCATGCCCATCTCGTAGAGCGTGCTGTCGAGGCCGGCCTGCTTCAGCACGGAAGCAAAGTAGGGATTGGCCGCCAGAGCCTTGTCGGCCAGTTCGGGGCCGGCGGCGGCGCCGAAAAGCAGGTTCTGGCCGATCGTCGCTTCCGTGTTGTAAGCGCCCGGCTCGAAAGGAACCACCAGTTCGCGCAGCCCTTCCTGTTCGAGCCGGGTTCGCAGCGCTGCACGCAGTTCGACGATCCGCCCGGCGAGCTTCGTGTGACGCGTGAGGTCGGCCGAAGAGCGCAAGCCAAGATCCAGAATGTCGCGCGACAGAAGAACCGCGTCGAGCACCCGGCGCACCGCTTCAAAGAGGTCGTGCGGGCCGGTAGCACCGGCGGAAGCATAGTCGATCCAGTCGCTGTGGACGTCGAAATCCGGATTGCCCGACCGGCGCGCCTCGTCCATGTTCCAGCGCTGCTGGTCTGCCGCGGTGCCGTCATAAGTCACCGATGTCAGCGGTGCATGCTTCAACCCGTAGAGCAAGTTATCGCGCAGGCTTGCTTGGAACAGGAAAACATCCGACGAGGCGTAGGACATGCGCCGGCCGGTCACGGCTTCGGGGAGTTCAAGCAGGTCATCGGCGCCCGAAGCGACCTTTCCACTCTCTGGCCAGTTCAGACGCGCGAAGGCTTCTGCTAGCGCCTCTGCTCCGCCTGTCGGGGTGCTGACCAGCGCCACCGTCTCAGCCGGCTTGACCTGCATGGAGACACGGTTGAGGAGCATTGCACCGCCATCGTCTGCCATGGACAGACCGACCGCCGACAGCGGGTTTGTCATCGGACCGGGATCGTCGATCGCCAGTGCCGCGATTCCCGGCGCAATGATATCCTCGACGGTGAACTGTTCAACGACCTGCTGATATTTGACCTGGACATCCTGCCGATCCTGATCCCAGTCGATCAGTTCCTTCATCGGTCCGGGCAGGTCCTTGTAGGCTCCGATCACCGCCACGAGCTGACCGACGTCCAGCCGGCCCCCTATGACCAGATACCCGCCGATCATGTAGAACAGAAAGGGCGTGAGCTGTGCGAGAAAATTGTTGAGGAACTTTACCATGAATTTCCATTGGTAAAGATCGAAGCGGATCTTGAAGATGAGCCCTAGCCTAGCAGCTATGTCGGCGCGCTCGTAGTTCGACGTGTCGTGGACGTGAACCGCGCCGATACCGTCGACGATTTCGCCAACCCGGCCGGAAAGCGCGCGCGCCGTCAACTGCCGTTGGCGCCCAAGCACGAGCAGCCGCCGCCGCATCCGCGGGATGAGTACTATCTGGATGATCACGATCACCATCGCTATCATTCCGAGCCAGACGTTCTGGACCATGATGAACAGCATGGCCGTCAGCGCCTGGCCGCCGAGCAGCACCGGCTGCAGGAAGGCATCGCCGATAAAGCCGCCCAGCGGCTCCACCTCATCCTTCACCATGGTCGCCACTTCGGCGGATTTCACCCGCTTGAAGTAAATCGGCGGAAACCGCAGCACACGATCGATCAGATCGAAGCGAATACGCCGCAGCATGCGTTCGCCGAGGCGGCCCTTGTAGGTGTTGATGTAGAGTTTGAACAGGCCGTTGATGACGACCAGCAAGAGGAACACAAGGCTCAGGGCAAGCAGCGTCTCCTTGCGGTCCAGCTGAAAACCGGAGAAGAACTGGACCTCGCCAATGAACGGCAGGTTATAGTGCAATTTCATGAAGGGCAGGGTCGCGCCGGGTTGCTCGAACCCCTTCCCCTGGATCGGGCCGTTGACGATCAGCTTCGGCAGGTCGAAGGACATGAAATATGGGATCATCGAAAGCAGGACGATCATCAATATCCAGATCTGCTGCTTCCGGGTGTGCGTCCAGATATAGCGGGCTAGGCTGGGTTCCATATGCGGCTGTCAGTTTGGAGGAAGCAGGCGGTGAAAGCACCTGCTGGCAAACGATGTATCGGCAATGTCTTCGCGGATGGACGCCGCTGGTCCGGACAGACGCAACCGGCCCCCTTCGTGACCGTGCAACGGCGAAACGGCTGGTGGCATAGTCTCATCCGCAAGTCGAACAGCCTTGGGTGAGGCAATATTGCGTTGTGTAGCCCGAAATCCCAACATAGAAGACGAATATGATGGATGTCACGCAAGCACGCAATGCCGGCATTGACGGGCACGAACAAGCCTTGGACCTCGCCCGGGGAATTGCCGCCTATGTCGACCACCCTCTTGTCGCCGGGCTGGCGCGGGTCATCGCCAAGCATCCGACGGCCGATATCGCCAACGCCTTCAACCACAAGCAGGTCGCCTGCAAAATGTGGGCGCTCGACAAGCTGTTCGAAAACGACGGCGGCCGGTTCGGGCGCATATGGGTTCTGGGCGGATGGTACGGCGTATTGCCGGCAATGCTTTTCAACGACGCCCGTTTCGACATTGCGGCGATCGACAGCATCGACATCGATCCCGAAGTCGGGCCGGTCGCCCGGATCCTCAACCGGGAAGCCGGCGACCGCTTCCGGGCGCTGACGGAAGATATGTACGCACTCGACTATGCGGCCGGTCGGCCCGACCTGGTGGTCAATACGAGCTGCGAACACATAGCCGACCTGGGTGCCTGGCTTGCCCTGCTTCCGCGGGGCACGAAGGTGCTACTGCAATCGAACGATTACTTCAGCGAGCCGACGCACATCAACTGCGTGGCTTCGCTTGCAGCCTTCGAAGCAATGGCGGCGCTACGGGAGATCAGGTTCTCCGGCGAACTGCCGACAAAAAAATATACCCGCTTCATGCTGATTGGAACAGTTTGAAGCGCGTTGCGCGAATCCAACCGAGATATGACCTGCGCTAGGATTTCGAGGACCAGGCTCGATGCCGCTCGCGCAGGATTTGCGCCGAGTGACGGGCGCCTTCCAGATCGAGACGATGCGCGGCTGGCGTCGGTCCCGCAAGCGCCTGTTCGATCGCTTGCGCCAGACACTCAGGCGTCAGGTCGTTTTCCCTCAGAACCGTCGCCAAACCCAGTTCTTCGAGCATCAGGGCTCGAACCGTCTGTTCCGTTTCCCCGCCGGCTGCAAAGGGAACGAGCAGCGAGCGACAGCGCGCGCGCAGGACATCGCAGACAGTGTTGTAACCCGCCTGCGAGACCGACAGGCGGGCGCCGGTCAGCAAGCTGGGGAAATCCTCGCGAAACCGAAAGATGGACAGGCCCGGCGTGGCATCGCGTGTAATCGCGTCAAACTCGTCCTTCGGCAGGTTTGGGCCGGTGATCAGACACCATTTCCAGGCGTTGTCGGCATTCCGCGCTGATGCGATGGTGGACCGGACAAGGCTCTTTCCGGCGGCCCCGCCGCCAACCGACACCACAACGTCGAAACGCTCGGAGGCCGCGGGCGCTGGTGGCGCGGCAACGAGCCCCGTGTACGCAACCTCGGCCCTGATCGCTCCCGCCAGTGGAAATGTCTTGTCTAGGGTTGCGAAAGCCGGATCGCCATGGACCATGACAAGGTCAAAATGCCTGTTAACGAGATCGACCGTTTCCTCGTTTCGGCCCGGCTTGACGCGCTCCTGAAGGATATCACGGACGGACGTCACCAGCAGCGGTCTGGGCGACGCCGCGTCGATGGCCTCGATCAGCGGCAAGAGTTCGAAACGCATCTGCCGGCGCCCAAATGGAAACGCCTCGACAATGACGATATCAGGCCTGCAATCCCGGAATGCCTGCAGCAGCATCTCTGAACGCCGTTTCTTGAAATCATCGTCAATGGGCTTGCCCTGCAGGTCGACAAGGCCGGAAAATCCTTCATCACCGGAGGTAACAGATGGCAGGGTTACAGATATTGCCCCCAATCCCGGAAACCCCGCGACCGGCGCTCCGCCAGTGACGATGGTTACGTCAAACCCGTCATCGACCAGAGCCGCCGCGACGCGGCTGGAGCGCGCGAGATGGCCGATGCCGAGCAGGTGCTGGACATAGAAGAAAGCGCGCAGCCGCTTCATTCGGCGGCCCGCCACTCCCGTTCGAACAGCTCCTTGAGCTGTCCAATGCTTGCCATGTGATCGAAATTGCCGCGCACGCGCGCCTCTGCGGTGTCGCCGAGGCGGGCACGCAGCACGGGATCACGGATCAGCCGCTCCAGCGCCTGTGCCAGGGCAATTGGGTTTTCCGTCGGAACCAGTAGCCCGGTTTCATCCGGCGATAAAAGCTCCGGCACGCCGGAAATATCGGTCGACACGCAGGCAAGCCGCTGGCTGGCCGCCTCCACCAGAACATTCGGCAGACCATCGCGGTCACCATTTGCGGTGATCCTGCAGGCCAGGGCGAAGATATCGGCGCGGCGGTAGTGCTCAAGCACCTCTTCCTGCGCGAGCGCGCCTTTCCAAGAGATGCGACCATCCAGTCCGAGTTTTTGCGCCAACGCCTTGAGCCGCTCCAATTCCTCGCCGCCGCCAATATGCTCGAAACGCCACGCTAAATCACCGGGCAAGAGGGCAAGGGCCTCCAGCAAGGTGTCGTAACCTTTCTTTGCAACGGCGCGCCCGACACTCAGAACGATAACCGGTTCGTCCGGCGCCGAGCCGTCATGCTGTTTTCGTGCCTCGCCGAAAATGCCGAAGCGATCAAGGTCGAGCCCATGATAGCTCAAATGCACTGACGAGTTGCCGTCGGCGAGTTTTTTCAGACGGTCGAAGCCCGTCTTCGTGCAAGTTACCGTCCAGCGCGCCGAGGAAAGCTTGCTGGCCAGATCCCAATCCGCCGAAGTCCAGATGTCCTTGGCATGGGCCGAGCAGCTCCAGGGCAGACCAAGAAGCTGGCTGGCATAGCGCGTCACCGATGCCGGCGTGTGCGCGAAATGCGCATGCAGCCATACCGCGTCTTCGGGCCATTCGGCCGCTAGCACGAGCGCTTGCCCGAAACGGCGCGCGCGATTGCGCGTAAAGTCGCGCGGCATATCGACGGCCAGCGATCCCAGTGCACGCCAGAAGCCCGGCCGCTGCAAACAAGCAGAAAGCGAGCGAACCACGCGCAGCGGCTCTTCATGCAGATATTCCGGCAGATAATGGACGGGCGCTTTGATCTCGTCATGCACGGGGTGGCGTTTTGCGTCGGTCGGCCGCCTGAGCGCAACGAGTATCAGATCGAACCCCGCACGCTCCAGTCCGAGCAGTTCCTGCGCGATGAAGGTTTCCGACAGCCGCGGATAACCCTTCAGAACCACGACGATCTTGCGATGTTGCAACTCAGTTCATGCCTTCAATAACCGAAAGGTGAGGGCCAGCCTGCCGGTCGAGCAGTTCCGCGACGATTTCGGAAATATGAGGGAGCCCTTCCAGGGTCAGATGTGGATTACTCTGGGATGGACGAGGCCGATTCGGCAGCGCCACCAGTGCATCGGCAAACCGCTGGGAGTCCTTGGCTTCCTCCGGCAAAAGCATTTCGATGAGGCCCAGTTCGGCCGCGCGCCGCGCGCGGATCAGTTGTTCCTGGCGGGGTTCGATGCGCGGCACGATGAGCGCCGGCTTGTCGAAAGAAAGTATCTCGCAATAGGTATTGTAACCGCCCATCGCCACTACCGCCTTGGCGCCGGCAATCAGGTCTTCCATGCGGTTGTCGAACTCGATAATCTTGATGTAGGGGATCGTGGCACCCTTCTTCAGCAACTTGTTGCGCTTGCGAGCCGGCATGTAAGGCCCAAGCACGATCAGCGCCTTGTGCTGCAATTTCGGATCGTGCTGATAAGCATCGATGACGTCGTGAATCAATTCGGCGCCGTCGCCGCCGCCACCGGTGGTAACCAGGATATAGTCGCCCTCTGGCCGGTGGCCGGGCAACTGGTTCCGCTGCAGGCTCCGTTGCAGGAAACCGACGAATCTCATTTTTGCCCTGACAGCCGGCGGCACATCCAAGCCGGTCAATGGATCGTAGAAATCCGGCGGGCCATAGGCCCAGACCTTGTCGTAGAACAGGCCTATCTTGCGCATCACATCCCTGCGCGCCCACTCTGCTTCGAGCAGATGCGGTGCATCCATCACCTCGCGCAGGCCAAGCACCAGCGTGGTGCCCCGCGTCTTGAGGTAGGACAGCGTGTCCTCAATCTCACCGCGCAGGCCGAGCGGTTCCTTGTCGACGATGAAGATATCCGGCCGGAAGGTCTCGGCTGTGTGGCGGATGATCGACTGACGCATCCTTAGCGTCTCATGCAGATCGATGTCCTTTTCCAACGAGGTGTATTCGCCGTTGCGCAACTTGATGACGCTGGGGATCTTCACGAAGTCGACACGGGCGCGGTAGTCGAAGGCGCCGGCGATAGTCGCACCCGAAATGATAAGCACCTGAAGCCCACGGAAATCCTCGACTAGCGAATGCGCAATAGTCCGGCAGCGCTGCAAGTGGCCGAGCCCGAACGTGTCGTGGCTGTACATGAGAATTCGAGCGTTTTCTGCGTGCTGGGTCATTCTTGAACGTCTCTTAAAATTCTCGCCTTGAGACCGTGAGCGACCCGCCGGCTTCGAAACCATCCTAGGTGTGAAATATCAGGCCGCAATTTCAATTTATATCGCTTCTATGGAATGCCGTTCGGATATGCCTTCTGATCGCCAGTCCGGAACTAGATGGGTTGGCGAATATCGCCGCGAGGAGTGAGCAGAGACTTCCTGTTGTATTGTGGGATGGATCGAGGAGGAAAGCGATGTCAAAAAAATCGGCAGAAGTCATCCCTCTTGGTTCCAATCCGGACTGCTAAAGGCGATTCCCCTATCTTGCCCATATAGCCAATTGCTTGATCGGTATACGAAAGGACAAGGTCGCTGGGCGTCGCACGGCGCATTGTTGTAGAGCTCATTCGTGCGCCATTGCACTCGCCTTGGACCAAAGGTGCCGCCCATTATTCTCTTGAAGGGCGGTCTGATTGTGATTCACCGACCAGAAATTGAGCCATCTGTCGCCAAGCTAGCCGGAATTTTAGCAATAATCGAGTGGATGCCAGCGCGGTCGCGCCACACCGCCCGCAGCAGGGTGTGTGCGACACCGGTTGCTTGTCGATCATTATGACCCATGCCAATGCCCTATTGGAGCGGTGACGGTACTTTTTTTAAACGGCTTGGGCAGGCGGTCGAACGTCTTGAGGTACAAAAATCGCCCAATTGGTCCCCGATAGTTGGTGAACCCTCGAAAAATTCTTTGCGGCGATTTCCCTTTAGGACCAAGGTGTAATTTTTTGACGGCTCTGGTGTCGGTCTCTTATGGGGCAATAGAAACATTCTAGTGTAATTTCAATTAGTTATAGGCTGTTTGAACAATCGAGTGGGAGTCGGGGTTAGCGTAGTCTGGAGTGCTCCGGCGTAGTTTCTCGCAAAAAACGACGCGCTTTAAGTCTTTGTTTTCGTGCATGTCGTTGTCCCAAACCGGAACTTTTGGGCGACATGCATTAGCCTACCGTCAGCGCATGCCCGCATTTGCGAGATTGGCCGCCGGTGTGTCTTGAGATCGCCTCATCGGCTGACCGCAATCAGAATTCTAGGCGATGCCGCCCAAAAGTTCCTCCGCCCTGGAAACAGCGGCCGCCTGATGTGGCTGCAAGGGTTGGCCGGCATAGCTTTCGAAGACCGGCAGGAACGGGTCGTCGATATGCGTCCTGATGCCGGACAACTGCTCCATCACCGCCAGGCCGCAATAGGGAACGTAGGAGGCGGAATAGCCGCCTTCGTGCGACATCATCAGGCGCCCGCCGCAGAGGTCGTCCGCTGCCTGCATCAGCATCCGCGTCATGTCGCGGTAGCTGCCGCTATGCAGCATCATGCGCCCCAGCGGATCGGCCGCCGAGGCGTCGAAGCCCGACGGCACGACGATAAGATCAGGCTTGTAGCGATTGAGCGCCGGCAGCACGACGCGTTCGAAGACGGACATGTAAACGCCGTGGCCGCAGCCGGCCGGCAGCGGTACATTGATGTTGTAGCCTTCGCCCTTGCCCTCGCCGCGTTCGTTGTGAAGACCGCTGTCATGTGGATAAAGCCCGTCCTGATGGATCGAGATGGTCAGCACCGACGGGTCCGAATAGAAGGCGGACTGGGTGCCGTTGCCGTGATGAACATCCCAGTCGACGCTGGCGACCCGCTCGAAGCCATGTTTGGCCCGGTTCTTCAGGATAGCGACCGGAACGTTGCCGAACAGGCAAAAGCCCATGCCTTGCCCGCGCTCGGCATGATGGCCGGGCGGTCGTACCAGCGCATAGCCATTGTCGACATCGCCGCTCAACACCGCATCCATCACCGCTGCCGTGCCGCCGGCGGCCAGACAGGCGATCTCGTAGCTGCCATGGCCGAAGGGGGTGAGATAGCTCGCATCGCCGCCGCGCCCATCACTAAGCAGCTTGATGCGGCTGATGTAGTCGCGGTCGTGAAACAGGGCGAGGTCATCCTCGCTCACCGCGATGGAGGCGATTTTGGACAGTTTCTCGGTCAGGCCCGAAACCTCCATCAGATTGCGGAATCGGCGTTTCGTGTCGGCATTCTCCGCATGCTCGCCCGGCTCGATGGTCAGGCTCGGCTGAAAGAACTGCGCGGCATTGCCGGTCTCGTGCCAGAGATAGAGTTCGTGGAAATTCCAGCCTGTCGTCATGTTTTGTCTCCTAGCCCGCCAGGATCATTGACGCGGCGCGTTCGGCGATCATGATCGTCGGCGCATTCGTGTTGCCCGACACCATTTTCGGAAAGACCGAGGCGTCGGCGATGTAAAGCCCGTCCAGCCCATGAACCTTCATCGACGTCGGATCGACGACGGCCATCGCATCTGAACCCATGCGGCAGGTGCTGGTCGGGTGATAGAGCGTCGTGCAGTGGCCGCGTATATAGTCGGCGATCTCGGCGTCGCTCTCGCATTCGGCGCTCGGCGTGATTTCGCCGGCGAGCATTTCGGCAAGCGGCGACTGCGCCGCGATGCGCCGGCTGATGCGGATGCCTTCGACCAGCGTGGCGATGTCCGAGCCATCCTCGTCGCTGATGAAGTAACGTGGGTCGATCGCCGGATATTCGATCGGATTGGCCGAGCGCAGGCGAATCTCGCCGCGGCTGTCTGGCCGCTGCAGCGTGGTGTGCAGCGTGATGCCGGGTCTGGACGAAAGGAACCGAACATAGTCTCGATGCGGGCTGATGGCGCCGTAAAGCTGCAGGTCCGGCTCGATATCGGGCCGGCTCTTGACGAAGCCGCCCGCCGCCACCCAGGGTGAGGAACGCGGGCCGCTGCGCGATGTCTGCCATTCGGCGAAGTCGCGCTGCAGCGTCTCGTCGGTCCAGGCGCCGACGCCGATCTTGTCCTTGGTATAGAAGGTGATCGGAATGTTGATGTGGTCCTGCAGATCCTTGCCCACGCCCGGCAGGTCGTGCACGGGAGCAACGCCGACCTGGGCGAGTTCGTCGGCCGGCCCGATGCCCGAAAGCAGCATCAGCTGGCAACTGCCAATCGAGCCCGAGGACAGCACCACCTCGCTGTCGGCGAAAGCGGTCTCAGGTTCGCCATTGACGAGATAGCGGATGCCCTTGACCCGGCCCTTCTCGACGATCAGGCCCGTCGCCAGCACACCGGTTTTCACGGTCAGGTTGGGTCGTTCCCGCGCCGGGCGCAGATAGGCCTTGCCGGTGCCCCAGCGTTCGCCATTCTTAATGGTGAACTGGAACAGGCCGACGCCTTCCTGCTCGACGCCGTTGAAATCGCGGTTCTGCTTGTAGCCTGCGGCCTTGCAGGCCTCGATCCAGGCAAGCTCGTTGGGATCGACATGTCCGACATTGCCGATATGCAGCGGCCCGTCGGCGCCGTGCAGCGGGTCGTTGCCGAGTTCGGCATTGCTTTCACTGGCCTTGAACACCGGCAGCACGTCAGCCCACGCCCAGCCGGGGCAGCCCATCGCCGCCCAGCCATCATAGTCGGACGGCAGGCCGCGAATATAGATCATGGCGTTCAGCGCGCCGGAGCCGCCGATCATCTTGCCGCGCGGCCAGAACACCCGCCTGCCGCGGCAGCCGGCCTGCGGCTCGGTGTAGTAGCCCCAGTCGACTTCCGTGTTGAACATGGTCGGCCAGTCCGACGGCACGTCCGAGGCGAGCGGCGCCTCGCGCCCGGCCTCCAGCAGCAGCACCTTGCGGGCAGGATCGGCGCTGAGCCGGTTTGCCAGCACGCAGCCGGCCGAGCCGGCGCCCACTATGATCGTATCGAACATCGTCAGTCTCTCACTTTCCGGCCGGGGTCGGGCTTTGCACAATGCTGCTTGCTGCTGGCTTGCTGTCGGGGCTGGCGCGACGGCGCCCGAGCCAGTCGATGACATCGCCAAAACGGCCGACCAGCCCCTTGGGCATCAGCACCACCGACAGGGCGATGATCAGGCCGAGCCCGAGCGTGCGGAACTCGCCGCTCTCTCGCATCAATTCGTCAGCCAGCACCAGCACCACCGTCCCGACCAGCGGTCCCCAGAACGTGCCGACGCCGCCGACCACGACGATGGCGATGATGAACATAAGTTGCGACATCGACAGCACACCGGGGCCGATCGCCTGGAAATGCGCGGCATAGAAACCGCCGGCCAGCCCGGTGAAGAAGGCGGAGATGCCGAACACCAGAAGCTGCGCCTGGAAGCGGTTGACGCCGCGGGCCACCGCATAGCCCGGATTGTCCTTCAGCGCCCGGAAGGCAAGGCCGATCGGGCTTTTGACGATCGCGTAGGTGAAGACCATGGTGAGCGCGAACAGCACCGCGATGATGGCGTAATTGCCGACCAGCCACTGCGCCCGGAGCAAGGCCCTGGTGCCGAGGTCGCCGAAGCGGGCAAAGCCGACGGCGCCGCCGGTGAACTGGCGGCAGACGGAGCCGACCATGACGAAACATTCGGTATCGGTGACGATCAGCAGATACATCGTCTGGGCGATCGCCAGCGTCAGCAGCGCCACATAGACGCCGGTCAGGCGAAGGCAGGCGAGGCCGACGACCAGCGAGAACAGCACGGCGCCCAGCGCGCCAGGCACAAGTGCTGCCCAGACGTTCCAGCCGAAATAGAAGCAGAGCATCGCCGTCGCATAGCCGCCGAAGGCAAAGATCGCCATTTGCGCCAGCGAGAAGATGCCCGAGAAGCCGAACAGGAGGTTCCACTGCGAGGCGATCGTCGCATAGAACAGCGCCAGCACGATCTGGCCAAGGATGTAGCGGCTGTCGACCAGGAACGGCAGCACGATCGCAGCCGCGATCAGCATCAGGCTGATGGCAAGATCAGTCCTGGCCGAGCGGGACATGGAGGAACGGGACATGGGACGTGTCTCTGTCATGATACCCCTCACATGCGCCGGATTTCGGCGTGGCCGAAAAGGCCGGACGGCCGCCAGATCAGCACGGCAATGACGACGAACAGCAGCGATGGAAAGCCCCACCTGGCGCCCAAGGCGTACTGGACGAAGGATTCGAGCAACGCCAGCCCAAGTGCTGCTGCGATGGCGCCCGGCAGATTGCCGAGACCGGCGACCACGCACATGATGAAGGCCTTCAGCATCGGATCGTTGCCGAGTGGCGGCGACAATTGCGTCATCGACGAGACCATGACGCCGCAGATGCCGGCGAGCGCGCCCGACAGCATCAGCACCTGCAGGTAGACGCGGTTGACGGCGACGCCCATGAGTTGCGCCGCGTCGCGGTTCTGCGCCGTCGCCCGGATCGCACGGCCCATCCGCGTGCGGCCGAGCGCCGCCGAGACGACCACCATCATCACGACCACCACAGCGATGATCAGAAGGTTCTGCCAGGGCAGCGTCAGCGGCCCCAGGCGTAAGGCACCGGCGATCGAGACCGGCTGCTTCAGCGGCTGCCCGCCATAGGTCAGGAGGATGGCATTCTCGAGGGCGATGCCGATGCCGACCGTGGCGATCATGACGTTGGCTTCGAATGTCGATTTGTCGTTCTGCAGGAGATTGCGAACGATCGCGAAATAGAGGATGGCGCCGGCCAAAGCACCCGCGACGATAGCACCGGCGAAACCGATCGCGACCGGCAGGCCGAGCGAGGTGATCACCGTGAAGGCGACGTAGCCGCCAAGCGTCAGCATCGCCGCATGGGCCATGTTGAGCATGCCCATCGAACCCCAGACCAGCGACAGCCCGACCGTCGCCAGCGCATAGAGCGCGCCCGAGGTGAAGCCGGCGACGAGAATGGCCATGAGAACGTCGGTCATGGCGTCAGCCTCCGAGATAGGTTGCGAGGAGTTCGTCGCGCGCCATCAGTTCGGCGGGCTTGCCTGACCAGACGATGGCGCCGTCGTCGAGCAGATGCAGGCGGTCGGCGAGGTCCTCGACCCGGGCCGGGTTCTCCTCCACCAGCAGGATCGTGCGCCCAGCCTTGCTCAGTTGCGAAATGACGTCGTAGACCTGATCGATGATCAGTGGCGCGAGGCCAAGCGACGGCTCGTCGATCAAAAGGATGCGCCCGCCCATCATCAGGCCGCGGCCTATGCCGACCATGCGCCGTTCGCCGCCCGACAGGCTCGAGGCGATCTGGTTGCGACGGTCGGCAAGCTTCGGCAGAAGCGCGTAGACCTCGTCCAGCCGACGCGCGATCTCGGCCTTGTCCGGCGCGAGATAGCCGCCCATCAAAAGGTTTTCGAGCACGCTCATCTGCGCGAACAGCATATCGCCCTGCGGCACGTGGGCGACGCCCAACATCGCCGTCTCATGCGGCTTGCCGGACAGGCGCCGGCCGTCGATGCTGATCTGACCGCCGCGCAGCGGCACCAGGCCGGAAATGGTCTTGAGCAATGTCGACTTGCCATGGCCGTTCGGGCCGACGACGGTGACGAATTCACCGGCATGAACGGTCAGCGAAATGCCCTTGAGCACGTCGAGTCCGTCATAGCCGCAGACGATGCCGTCGAGTTGCAGGACAGGTGGTTTTGCGGCTGCGCCCGTCATGGCGTTCCCCCCACCGCCGGATTCGTCGCGGCAGCTTGCTCATCGAAGAATTTCTTCAGCCGTTTCTGCGTGCCCTGGCCGAGATAGGTTTCTACAACGGTCTGGTCCTCGGCGACCTTGTCCGGCCGGCCTTCGAATATCACCTTGCCATGGTGCATGATGATCACGCGACTGGAGAGCGCCAGGAGAAAGCGCATGACGTGCTCGATCAGGACGATGGTCAGTCCCTGGTCGCGCAGTTTCAGCACCATCGCCATGATCTGGTCGATCTCGGCGACGTTGAGCCCGCCCACCGGCTCGTCGAGGAAGAGCATTTTCGGCCGGGTGGCGATGGCGCCGGCAATCATCAGCAGCTTGCGGTCGAGCACCGGCAGCCGCGCCACGGTCTCGTCGGCCTTGGCCGCAAGCCCGACGAAGTCCAGCGCTTCGATCGTTGCCTGCCGGACATCCTCGCCGAGGCGGAAGCCGGCCAGCCTTCGCCGCTGCCGGCCGAAATAGGCGGCGATCTCGATGTTTTCGCGAACGGTCAAGCTGTCGAAGGCGGCATTGAGCTGGAAGGTGCGGGCGATGCCGAGTTGGCAGATGCGGTCGGCCGGAAGCGCCGAAATGTCGGCGTCGCCGAAATGCACCCGGCCGCCACTGGCCGGCGTGATCCCGGTCACCACGTCGAAGAAGGTCGTCTTGCCGGCGCCGTTTGGCCCACCAATGCCAACGATCTCGCCCGCATTGACCACCATCGACACCCCGTCGACGGCGGCCAGCGAGCCGAACCGTTTGACCACACTGTCACAAACCAGCATCGGACTGGCGGCCTCAGTCATATTTCTCACCCAATGGAGCCGGTCGGGCAAAGGGCCCGGCCGGTGTCGTTGGTTTCATTTCCGCGTCCGGTCACTTGATCCATGGCGGCAGGATGAAGCTGTCCGTGGCATAGAGCACCGGCGCGATCAGCTTCGGATCGGTTTTGTAATCCTGATGCTGCAGGAACTGGTGCGGCATGCCAAGCGACGGATCGGCTACCTGCGTCGGATAGCAGAAGGCCGATTGGCCGGCCGGATCGGCCCGGTAGGTGCCGTTGACCCCGCGATAGACCAGGCGCTTCATCGCATTGGCCACCTTGGTGGTCTGCGCCTTGTCCATCGGTTCGCCTGGACCACCGGCGATTGCCGCGGCAAGCGCCCACATCCACAGGCCGTCATAGGTCTGCGATCCTGTGATGTAGGCCGAGTTCGGACCGAATTTGGCCCGGTAGCTCTCGCGGAACGGCTTGGAGAAGTCGTCCGGCAGGCAGCCGATCACCGTCGAATAGACGACGCCGTTGACCGCCTCGCCGCCGATCTCGCGGAAAGCCGGCAGCGATGGTCCGTACTGCATGTAGATCAGGCTGTTGATCGGCTCGGCGAGGAACTGGACCATGAACTGCGCCAGGTCCTGCGGCAGGAAGTGCGTGACCAGGATCGCCGCCGGCGGGTCCTGGCGGAGTTTCGCCAGCGTCGGTCCCCATTGGTTGGTCGGGAACGGAACGGTCTCGAACAGACTAACCTCGAAGCCGTATTCGGCGGCCTTGTCGCGGATCGCGTTGGCGATGACGATCGAATATTCGTTGGCAGACGGGATGATGGCGATCTTCTTGTTGGGCGCCTTCCATTTGCCGTCCGCGGCAAGCGTCTTGAGGAAGTTCAGGCAGCCCGGTCCATACCAGAACTCCGGCGGATCGCCCTGGAAGGAGCTGTAATAGCGGGCAGGGTCGGTCTTGAACTTCTCATTGTGCGAAATCAGCGTGTTGTAGTGCATCATGATGACGTCGTTGTCGGCGGCGACGTCCATCTCGATCATGTTGGTGCCGAGATTGTAGCCATTGATGATGACCGGCGCCTCGAAACGGTCGATCAGGCGCTGCATCGACTGGCTGACGAGGTCGGCGCCCATTTCCTTGGTGTCTTCGATGTGGATCTCGACAGGCCGGCCGAGAATGCCGCCCGCCGCATTGATCTCCTCGGCGGCAAGTTCGAGACCGTTCTTGAACTCGATGCCGTCGGCGGCGGCGATGCCGGACATCGGCAGGGCCGAGCCGACCGGAATGGGCTTGGTGTCCTGGGCGATCGCCGCAGTGTTCATATCGGCAAGAAGCGCGGCACCGGCCGCACCCGCGCCGACCGCGCCCTGCAGCATTGCACGTCTGTTCATCATGGCAAAGTTCCCCTTTTTGGCGTTGGTTAGAGTCTTTTCTTCATGCGAAATCTTTCACACCAGATCTTTCTGGCGAAACGCGTGGGTCATGGGCACGAAAGCGGCTTCCAGGTCGGCTGCCGCCGAAAGCACGCGGGCATCGTCGCCGCGCGCGCCGATGATCTGGAAGCCGACGGGCAGGCCCACCTCGGTCATGCCGCAAGGGATGACGCAGGCCGGTTGCTGGCTGAGATTGATCGGGTAGCTGAACGCCGCCCATTCGATCCATCGCGAGAGGCCGCTGCCCAGAGGCACTTCAAGGCCAACGTCGAAGGCTGGAATCGATGTCCCCGGCGAAACGATGAAATCATAGTCGTCCAGCAGCCGGTCCATGGCGGCGCCGAATTCGGCGCGCTCCAACTGTGCGGCGACGAGCGTATGGACGTCGAACGCCGCCCCAGCCTGTGCGATCTCCAGGAAGCCCGGATCGATGCCCGCCCGTTCGCTCGGCGGAACCAGCGCCAGCCGCGCCGCGGCGCCGGTGAACCAGTGATGCTGGAACAGATCGAGGAGATCGCCACCGGGAAGATCAATCGGCTCGACCGTCGCGCCGAAGGCGTCGAAACACGTCAAGGCGTGGGAGACGACGGCGGCGATCCCGGAATCCAGCGCTCCTGAAGGCGGCTTCGACCAGTAGCCGATCCGGGCGCCCCGCAAAACTTCTTCGATCCGGCCAAGCGGTGCCAGCGTTCCCACGCCTTGCTGCCAGTCGCTGATATCGCGGCCGGACATGGCGCCGGCCATGACGGAAAGATCGAGTGCTGTCCGCGCCATCGGTCCGATATGGGCGACGGTTCCGAACGCGCTGGACGGATAGGCGGGCACGCGGCCGAAGGTCGGCTTCAATCCGGCGATGCCGGTGAACGAGGCCGGAATGCGGATCGAGCCGCCGCCATCGGTACCGAGATGGAAGACGCCGGCGCCGGTGGCGGCGGCCACCGCCGCTCCGCCGGAGGAACCGCCGGGCGTCTTTTGCGCATTCCAGGGATTGCGCGTGATGCCGCAGAGGCCGCTGTCGGTAATCGCCTTCCAGCCGAATTCGGGCGTCGTCGTCTGTCCGATGAAGACGGTGCCGGCTCTGCGCAGCAGGGCAACGGCGGGGGCATCCTTGTCATAGGCGGCGGAAGTCGTCGTCCTGCTGCCGTAACGCACGCTCCAGCCCTCGACCCAGACGATGTCCTTCAGCGTCGTCGGTATGCCGTCGGCCGCCGACAGCGGCTCGCCTGCCCGCCATCGTTTCTCGGAAGCACCTGCGGCCTCGATCGCACCCTTGCGGTCGATCATGGTGAAAGCGTTGAAAAGCGGATTGATCGCTTCGGCGCGATCCAGCGCCGCCAGCGTCACCTCGACGGGCGACAGCGATCCAGCGCGGTAGGCGGCGCTAAGCTCCGCAGCAGCCAGGCGGCACAGATCATCGGCGTCGGCAATGGGAGACAGCCCATTCGGCATGCAGTTCGAACCCCTCACTTCATGGCCGCTCTTCCGGCAGCCTTGTCAGCCCAGGCAATCTGGCGGGTTTTTTCATCACCATAAAATGTATTGTTGTGGGGAATATTCGCTATTTAATGTAACAAAGAGCCATGAATCTGACCATTCGGCAGTTGCGCTATGTCTGCGAAGTCGCCCGCCTTGGCAGCGTGCTGGCGGCCTCCAGATCGCTCTACATCTCGCAATCCTCCATCCTCGCGGCGATCACTCTGGCCGAGGCCGGGATGGGGGCGCGCATTTTCGACAGGCGGCCGGCGCGCGGCGTCTCCATCACGCCGGCCGGCCAACGCTTCGTCGCCGCCGCCCGCATCATGCTGGCGGCGGAAACGGAGTTCAACCGGTCGATCGGAGACCTCAACGGGCGCGTGCCGAAGGTCCTGCGCATCGGCTGCTTCGAGCCGTTCGGCGCGCTGTTCATGCCGGAGATGCTGCGCAGCTACCTCGACAGCGTCGGCGATGTCGAGATCGACCTTGTCGAGGCCGACCAGGTCCAGTTGCAGGAACGGCTTGTCGCTGGCCAGATCGATCTGGCCATTCTCTACGACATCGGTCCAATCGGTATCGACAGCGTCACCCGCATCTGCAAGGTACCGGCGCATGCCGTGCTCAATGCAGACGATCCCCTTGCCGCGCGCGACGGCATCTGGCTGGCGGAACTGGCGGCACGGCCGCTGGTGCTGCTCGACCTGCCGCACACGGCGACCTATCTCCTGACCCTGTTCGACGTGCTGGCGAAACGACCGGAGGTGCGCTTTCGCACGCGCTCTTACGAAACGGTGCGCTCGGCCGTCGCATCCGGCTTCGGCATGGCCGTCCTCAACATGCGGCCGATCGGTCGCGCCACCGCCGATGGCGAGGAGATCGTTCGAAGACCAATCCTCGATGAACTGCCGCCACCCACGCTGATCGTCGCCGACATGTACGGTTCGGCAAAGCCACTCTTCGTGCGTGTCTTCATCGACATGTTCCATCGCTTTTTCAGCGCGGTGGGCCCTTCGGGCTTTTCGGTGACGACGCCGGAGCGCGAACCTTTTCTACTGGTCGCCAGGGACGATGGCTGAGCCGCCCCCCTGGCGTTGCGGACATTTACAGGACCGGCGTTGCAACCGCGCCGGAGGCGCGGGTTCCTGATCGAGATGTTCGAGATCGACGGGCGGCTCGGCGACAACTCTTCGGTGCGCGCCCACGTTTCACCAACACCAATGCTTGGTCGCCTGCTCGCAGGTTGGAGCGGAGACGGTACTTTTCGAGACGGCTTGGGCACGCCGTCGAACGCCGCAAAGTGCAAGAAATCGCTCGATTGGTCCCGATAGTTGGTGAACCTTAAAATAGGTGGCTGCCTGCTGAGACGTACAAAGGATCGCCGGTATCGAAGCCTACCGGCGCGACAAATGACGAAACCGGCGCACAGATTGCATGAGCACTGGCCATTGCCGTTAAACTGAAGTTTTGGCGCAACCACTCGGTTGCGGGCGCGTTTGTGAGCAAGGGCATCGATTGGAGGGATAGATTCGTCAACAGTTCCAAGCACAAGCGCCCGGATTACGAAACTCGCTGCGGTGCGCTGGCTCGCGCTGTGGTTATGCTTGGGAACCTGTTCCAGCTGCTCGGGAGCCCAGTCGGCGCTTGATCCGGCCGGAGAGGAAGCGCGCCAGATCGCTGACCTTTTCTGGCTCATGGCCATTGCTGGCGGTCTTATCTGGCTGACGGTCATCGGTCTTCTGGTCCACGCGATACGTCATGAGCGCACTCCCATAGACGAGCATATTGCAAGTCGGCTGATTTTCTGGGGCGGGGCAGCCATTCCTTCGCTACTCCTCTTTCTCTTGCTAGGCTATGCGCTTTGGTTGATGCCTGGACTGAGACCTTTCGCACGAGCCGTCGAAGCCGATGGTCTCAGGATCGAAGTGACCGGTGAGCAATTCTGGTGGCGGGTCGCCTACCACCCGGCTGACGGCGGAGTTCCTATTCTTTCCGCCAACGAGATCAGGCTGCCGGTTGGCGAGCGCGTCGAGTTCTTGCTGAAAAGCACCGACGTCATCCATTCCTTCTGGATTCCCGCGCTCGGTGGCAAGATGGACATGATCCCGGGTCGCGTGAATCGGCTCTCGTTGCTGGCGACCAAACCTGGCACCTACCGCGGCCCTTGCGCAGAATATTGCGGGACCTCGCACGCGCTGATGACCTTCACGGCCGTCGCCATGCAGCCCGCTGCCTTCCGGGAATGGCTGGCTGTGCGGGCGAACCCTTCGCCCGGCGCATCCTTGCCCGGACGCGACATATTCCTTCGCAACGGCTGCGGCGCGTGCCACCGCGTTGCGGGCACACAAGCTGAGGGTGGTGTCGGCCCGGATCTCTCGCATATGGGTTCGCGGGGAACGATTGGTGCCGGCGTTTTGCCCACCGACGATGAGGCCGTTCGTAGCTTCATCGCCCATCCGCATTTGATCAAGCCGGGTTCGAAGATGCCCGACTTCAACATGCTGCCCCAACAGGACATCGCCGAAATCGCCGCCTGGCTGAAGGGGCTCGAATGACAACCCTCAAAGCCCGCATAAAGCGAAACGCCTTGCCCTCCGCAGAGAAGATCGAGGAAGAACAGCTGCGCCTCGTCTGGAAGACGCCGATCGGCTGGCGTTACTGGACTTCGGTCAACAATACGCAGGTTGGCCTCTGGTACGGGGGTGCGGCCTTTGCCTTCATGCTGTTTGGCGGCGTTCTGGCGCTTCTTGTGCGCACGCAACTCGCGGTTCCGGGAAACAATTTCCTCTCTGCCGACTTCTATAACCAGGCCTTCACGCTGCATGGCACCGTGATGATGTTCCTGTTTGCCGTGCCTATCTTCGAGGCCGTCGCGATCTTTCTGCTGCCGCCAATGCTCGGTGCGCGTGAACTGCCATTTCCCCGTCTCGGCGCGTTCGGCTTCTGGAGCTTTCTGATCGGCGGTGTCTTCGTTTGCGGTTCGATCTTCTTCGACGCCGCTCCCTCTTCAGGCTGGTTCATGTATCCGCCTCTTGCCACTGACAAGGCATATTCCGGCATTGGTGCCGACATCTGGCTGCTGGGCCTCTCCTTTATCGAAGTCGCCTCCATTGCTGCGGCGGTCGAACTGATCGTCGGCATCATGAAGTGCCGTGCGCCGGGCATGCGCATCAACCTAATGCCACTGTTCGCCTGGTACCTGCTGATCCTCGCGGGCATGATACTATTCGCTTTTCCGCCGCTGATCGCCGGCGACATCCTGTTTGAGATGCAGCGCATGTTCGACTGGCCGTTCTTCGACCCGACGCGGGGCGGCGACCCACTGCTGTGGCAACACCTGTTCTGGATCTTCGGGCACCCCGAGGTCTACATCATCTTCTTGCCCGCCATCGCGCTGATGGCGATGATCGTGCCAACCTTTTCGCAACGTCCGATCGTCGGCTATTCCTGGATCGTGCTTGCCGCTGTCGGCACCGGCTTCCTATCGTTCGGCCTCTGGATCCACCACATGTTCGCGACCGGCCTGCCGCAGATCTCGCTGGCATTCTTCTCGGCCGCCTCGGAAGCGGTCGCGATTCCAACCGGCGTGCAGATCTTCGTCTTCATCGCCACCATGCTGGCCGGACGTGTCATCTTCTCGGTGCCGATGCTGTTCGGCGCCGGCGGGCTCGCTATCTTCGTCATCGGCGGGCTGACCGGCGTGATGGTCGCGCTCGTGCCGTTCGACTGGCAGGCGCACGATACCTATTTTATCGTCGCACATCTGCATTACGTGCTGATCGGTGGAATGCTGTTCCCGCTGGTCGCCGGCGTTTACTATTATTACCCGCTGATCAATGCGCGGATGCTCTCGCCCCGTCTCGGGCGCACCGCCTTCTGGCTGATGTTTGCCGGCTTCAACGTCGCG
Source organism: Mesorhizobium sp. M0088 (assembly GCF_040322895.1). Taxonomy (NCBI): domain Bacteria; kingdom Pseudomonadati; phylum Pseudomonadota; class Alphaproteobacteria; order Hyphomicrobiales; family Phyllobacteriaceae; genus Mesorhizobium; species Mesorhizobium sp. M0088. The sequence goes on along the minus strand of NZ_JAMYUI010000008.1, from coordinate 80,851 downwards.
TTCTTTCCGATGCATCTCAGCGGCCTGCGCGGGATGCCGCGCCGCGTCTTCACCTACCCCGAGGGGATCGGTTGGGACTGGCTGAATCTCATCTCCACGATCGGCGCCTATGTTTTCGCGGCAGGGGTGCTGGTGGTTGTCTTCGATGTTGTACGGCCGAAGCATCGCGAACCCCGCAGCGAGCAGAATCCGTGGAAGGCGGGCACGCTCGAATGGCTGAACGAGCCCGAGGAGAACTGGGGCGTTCGATCCATTCCGATCATCGAGAGCCGGTATCCGCTTTGGGACCAGGCGGATCTGATGCAAAAGGTCAATGAGGGCGCCTATTATCTTCGCAGTGCCAAGGAGAATCGCCGCGAGACGCTCATCACCTCGGTGCTCGACGCCCATCCGCTACAGTGCCAGCGCGTGGCGACATCAACCACGATCACAATAATCTCGGCCGCATTGCTCGGCGGCGTCTTCGTCGCGCTCACCTTCGAACTCTGGATCCTCGCCCTGTTGTCGGGCATCGGTACGCTCTCTGCCGTTCTGTGGTGGCTCTGGACCGGCACCGGCGAAACCCCGGAAAAGAAGACCAAGGATGTCGGCCTTGGATTGCGCTTGCCGCTCTATGCCTCCGGTCCGGATTCTGTTGGCTGGTGGGCGATGTTCATTACGATGGTTGGCGACGGAACTGCCTTCGCCAGCCTCATCTTCGGCTATTTCTTTTACTGGACCATCCATCCCGACTTCACTCTGGGGCAGCCGGGTCCCGGTATGCGGTGGCCGATGATCGCGCTGTCTCTCTTCGTCGCCGCATGGGTCGCGATGCTTGGTGCGCGCCGACTGAACGCAAGCGGGTGGATCGACGGCGCACGCGTTGCGCTTGTTGCCGCGTTTCTGCTGACGCTTGCTGCCTCTGCAGCCGGTTTTGCCGGACCCTGGCAGCATGACATGCAGCCGACCGCGCATGTCTATCCGGCGATCGTCTGGATTCTCGTCATCTGGGCGCTTGCTCATGCCGCGGTCGGATCCGTCATGCAGCTCTATTGCCTTGCGCGCAGCCTCGCCGGTCGCCTGACGCGGGAGCACGACATGGAACTGCACAACGTCGCGCTCTACTGGCATTTTATGGCGATCACCGCTGTCATCACCTTCGCCGTCATCGGTCTTTTCCCGGAAGCGATGTGAGACGGTGATGCGCATCATTCCCAAAGAGGTCGAAACGCTCTGGACGCTCTTCACCGCGCCCGTGATCTGGGCCGGACATTTCCTCGCCTGTTACGCACTGGCCGCAATCTGGTGTGCCAAGCGCGGTGACCTCGGTTTCGCTGTCGTCCAGGCTGGCATAGTGGCTATGACGCTGGGGGCACTCGCGATGATCGTCTTGTCCGGGTGGCTCGCCTGGAGGCAGTGGGGCTTCGGCACGAACGACCCGCCGCACGACGATCCCACAGCGACGGACCGCAACCTCTTCCAGGGGTTTGCCACGCTACTGCTTTGCGGCCTGAGCTTCGTCGCCGTGCTTTACGTGGCGCTGCCGCTGCTCTTCATCGACGGATGCTCCTCATGAGGACGGCAAGCCTGTTGCTGGGCTTCGTCACCCTCGCGCTGGTCTGGGCGGGACCGCTGCTCGATGCGTGGCGTGGCTCGTTCGCGGCTCACATGCTTGCCCACATGGGCGTCGTCGCGATCGCGGCGCCGCTGATAGCAATCGGTATTGCCAGGACGATACGCTCCGTGGCCACCGCCGCTCCCCTTATCGCCTCTCTCGTCGAACTGATTGTCGTCTGGGGCTGGCATGCGCCGGCTGCGCGCCAGTGGGCCGAGACATCGACCATCGCCACCATGATCGAGCAGGTGTCCTTCCTTGGCGCCGGGCTGTTCCTGTGGCTGACGTGCATGGCGCCGCGCAATGCCGATGCGCCGGCTAGGGACGCTGCCGGCGCCTTCGCGTTGCTCCTGACCTCCATCCACATGACGTTGCTTGGCGCGCTGCTCTCGCTCGCCTCGCGACCGCTCTATGGCCTCGGCGAAGTGACGTGCTTCGGCCTCGTGCTCGGGGCGGGGCAGGACCAGGCGCTCGGCGGCATCATCATGTTGATGATCGGCGCTGCCGTTTACCTCGCTGGAGGCGTCTTCCTGCTTGCCAGGCTCCTAGGCGGCAAAACCGAGAGGCTGGCCGGCTGATGCACGTCAACTGGAAACACTTGGCGATAGGCTTGGCGATCTTGCCGGCCGCGGTGCTTTTCGCAACCTGGATCGGCTTCTTCAACGTTGGTGCCTCGACCGGCCACTGGAAGGTGACCGAATGGTTTCTGCACTTCGCGATGCGCTCGGCCGTGCGGACATACGCACTCACGGTCAAGGTGCCGGACGAACTGCCGCGCTACGCTATTCAGCCGGCTGCCGGCCATTTCGCGCGCGGCTGCGCCATCTGCCACGGTGCGCCCGGCGAACCGCGGTCGCCCGCCGTCCTTGCGATGCTGCCGCAGCCGCCGGACCTTGCCGGCAAGGTCGGCGAATGGACGGATGCCGAACTCTTCCGCATCGTCCAGCACGGCGTGCGCTTCACCGGCATGCCGGCCTGGCCGACGCAGCAGCGCGACGATGAAGTTTGGGCGATGGTCGCCTTCCTGCGCGAACTGCCGACGATGGACGAGGCGCGGTGGCGCGACCTTGCTTATGGCAGTAGCGAACCGTCGACTGGCCAAACACAAGGCCTCGAACGCGCACTCGCCGACTGTACCCGCTGCCACGGCACGGACGGGCTCGGCCGGAGCCCCGCAACGCCCGTCTTGGCCTCTCAGCGCGAAACCTATCTTCTTGAAAGTTTGAGAGCCTACGCTGCCGGCCACCGCCAGAGCGGTGTCATGGGAATTTCTGTCACCGCTGTCGACCCTGCACTCCTCGCCGATCTCGCGCGGCATTTTTCCGCGCTGCCTGCGCCTGCAACGTCGACGCAACCGGACCGTGCCCGGATCGCGCGTGCCGATGAGATCGCGCGACGCGGCATCCCGGAGCGCGACGTTCCGGCATGCCTGGGTTGCCACGGTCGTCCGGACCGCAACCCCATCTATCCGGAACTGTCCGGACAGCCCGCCAAATACATTGCGACCCATCTCGAGCTTTTCCGGGAGGAAAAGCGCGGCGGCACGCGCTTCGCCCATCTGATGCGCAACGCTGCTAAAAACCTCTCGGACGAAGATATTGCCGCACTGGCCGCCTATTTCGCGCAAATGTCGCGTGCCGCCGCAACCGGAACGCCCTGATGGCGTTACGTCACTGTCCCAATCCTCGGGAATATCCAATGCGAAAAATTCTGGGCGTCTTACTCGTCATTGTCGCCTTCGTCGTAATCGCGGGGGCGGGCTTGTTCTTCTTCTCGCGCGAACAGGCCAGCGTTCCGATCGAGCAGACCTACGGTCCAAACCCGACGCTTGCCGAACCCAATCCGACCTGGATACCCACGGTCCACGTTGCCGAGGCGACCCCTTGGCCCCAAGGCAAGATGCCGGTCGCCGCCAAAGGCTTCGCCGTCAACGAATTCGCTGGCGGCCTCGACCATCCGCGCTGGCTGCACGTGCTGCCCAATGGCGACGTGCTGGTCGCCGAAAGCAATGCGCCGCCAAAACCTGACGAAGGTTTTTCCATACGTGGCTGGTTCATGAAACTGTTCCAGAGCCGGGCTGGCGCCGAGGTGCGGAGCGCCAACCGTATCTCGTTGTTACGCGACGAGAACGGCGATGGCGTGGCTGAGACCAGGACAGTCCTCCTCAGCAGCCTCTTCTCGCCCTTCGGCATGACGCTGCTCGACGGCAAGCTCTATGTCGCCAATGCCGACGCGGTCGTCGCTTTCCCCTATCGCGATGGCGCCACCGAGATCACTGCTCCGTCCGAGAAGATCGTCGACCTTCCAGCCGGCCGCAATCACCATTGGACCAAGGACGTCATTGCCAGTCCGGACGGAACGAAGCTCTATGCCACCGTGGGCTCCAACTCCAATGTCGGCGAAAACGGCATGGAGGAGGAAGAAGGCCGCGCCGCCGTGCATGAAATCGACCTCGCTACGCGGCAGACGCGGCTCTTTGCGTCGGGTCTGCGCAACCCGAACGGCCTCTCCTGGAACCCTGAAAGCGGGGAACTCTGGGCGGTCGTCAACGAGCGGGACGAGATCGGCAGCGACCTCGTTCCCGACTACATGACATCGGTCAGGGATGGCGCCTTCTACGGCTGGCCCTACAGCTATTTCGGCCAACACATCGATGTCAGGGCGGAGCCACCGCGTCCGGACCTCGTCGGCAAGGCGATCGTGCCCGACTACGCACTCGGGGCGCACACCGGGTCGCTTGGGCTCACCTTCAACACCGCCGACCTGTTCGGCCCGCACATGAAGAATGGCGCCTTTGTCGGCCAGCATGGTTCATGGAATCGCATGCCGCGAAGCGGCTACAAGGTGATCTTCGTGCCGTTTGCCGACGGCAAGCCGTCGGGGCCGCCGCAGGACGTGCTTACCGGATTTCTGAGCAACGATGACAAGGCATTCGGCCGTCCGGTTGGCGTTGCCATCGACCGAACTGGCGCATTGCTGATCGCGGATGATGTGGGCAACAAGATTTGGCGGGTTATCCCGGCGGCCGACTAGGCCGGCGCATCGCTTCGGCGCGTGGAAGGGTTGGGCTCATGCCAAAACGACCGAGGAGCCGAGCGGATCGGCGCCATTTTTGGCGGAACAGGGTTTCTCGGCCGCGGGCTCGCGCAAAGTTGCCTGGCGAAGAAGTTTCGGGTGCGCGCTGTGTCCCGCCATCCTCATCGCGCGAAACCAAACACGGCGACGACCGTGCCCAAGGTGCACGAGCCGGTCGAGGCCGATGCATGGTTCCAATTTGGCTTGCGGTTTGCGCGCCCAAGGCTGGTTTGATCAACTGCACACCAGGACCGTGACGATAACTGAAACCATCGCGAGCTCCGGCCCTTGGGCCAAGCGGCCACATAAGTTTATTCGTTTTTGACCAATACGCGCCGGCGGATTCCTGTAATCTTCAGAAAAACACCGGGCTAACCGGGGCCAACCAGAAAGGTCGGGGAATGAAATACGTCGTCGATACGATCGGCGGTCCCACAGGCGGTGATGCCTGGCAAGCCGCTGTTACCGAAGCCTATTTTCCGCTCGACACCGAGTATCGGAACCGTCGTGAATTTTCGGGCACGCTGGAAACCTTCTCGCTTGGGCTCGTCAGCGTGTCTAAAATGCGCTGCGATGCCGTAAGCTATCGCCGCCATCGCCGCCACTTCCTCAACGAACGTGACGCCAGCCTGCTCATCACCATCCCGGAGATGTCGGAGGTGAATTTCTCGCAAGGGTCGAGGACCGTCAATTGCGGTCCGGGGGGCTTCCTCGTTGAGAGGGGAGACGCGCCTTACGAATTCTGGCACGGCAAGCCAAACGCGCTGTGGGTCCTGAAGGTGCCATCGTCGAGCGTTCGGGCGCGGATCGGGTCTGCCGAACGGCTCAGTGCGCTCAGTTTCGACGCGACCCAGGGCGTCGCCGCGCTCTTCCTCGACACGGTGCGAACCACGATCGGCCATGTCGATGAGATCACTGAAGTCGCTCGTGAGATGATGGGCAGGCACATCCTGGAAATGCTGTGCCTGTCGATCGTGAGCGACGATCGCGTGCTGGACAGCAGCATCTCGTCGATCCGGGCCGGCCATTTGCATCGTGCCGAGCAGTATATTCGCGACAATCTGAAGAATTCCGGCCTCGGCCCGCAGGCGGTGGCCGATGCCTGCGGGATTTCCCTGCGTTACCTGCAGGTTCTTTTTCAGGACAGCAACCAGTCGATCAACGGCTTCATCCGCGACGCCCGGCTTGAACTTTGCGCCGAGGAACTGATGTCGGTGACCAACATCAGCAGCGTTGCCGAGATTGCTTACCGCTGGGGCTTTGCCGACCAGTCTCAATTCTGCAAGCATTACCGGACGCGGTTCGGTTGCGCACCGACCGATACCCGTCGCGAAGCAGCGAACCGGGCAGGCCGCGCTTCGACCTCAAGAGAGCGGCACTAGACCCGGCGAAATCCGGGCCAATTCCATAATCTATTGCGACGCCGCCCCGGCAAGGGCGGCGAAAGCCGGGCCTTGCCCGCAAATATCCCGCGAAGGAACTGTCATGAGCAGAATAAGAGTTGCCGTCGATGTCGGAGGGACTTTCACCGACATCTGCATCATGGACGAAGACAGCGGCGCGATCCGCATCGAGAAGACCGCCTCCACGCCTGACGATCCCATGCAGGCGATCATGAATGGCGTGGAGCAGGGCCGCATCGATCTTTCGGAGGTGACGCTGTTCTCTCATGGTACGACGGTCGCCACCAATGCGCTGATCACCCGCCGCCTGCCACGCACCGCAATGGTCTGCACCGAGGGTTTCCGTGATGTTGTCGAGATCCGCCGCGCCAACAAGGAAGACCTCTGGGACACCTACAAGGATGTCGCCAAGCCGTATATCCCGCGCCGCGACCGGCTGACAGTCCGGGAACGGGTCAGTGCCGAGGGCACGATCCTGGAAGCACTGGACGAAGAGGCCGCTCATCGCGTCGCGGAAATTCTCGTCAAACGGCAGGTCAAGTCCATCGCCGTCTGCTTCATGAACTCCTATGTCAACGGCGCCAATGAGCGCCGCATGCGTGAGATTCTGAAGGAGGCCATGCCGGATCTGCCGGTCTCGATCTCCTCGGAGGTGATGCCGGAAATCTTCGAGCACGAACGTTTTTCCACCACCATGGCCAACGCCGTCTGCGCCCCGGTCGTCGTCGATTACGTGTCGCGTCTCGGAGAAAAGCTCGCGGCCGCCGGATACAAACGAGATCTCCTGTTGCTGCACAGCGGTGGCGGGGTCATGACGCCCGCGAGCGTCAGGGATTTCTCGGCCCGGCTCGCGGGATCCGGCATCGCTGCCGGCGCGATCGCAAGCCGCTTCATCGGAAATCTCTGTGGCTTCCCGAACTCGATCGGCTTCGACATGGGCGGCACCAGCACCGACGTCTCGCTCGCATGGAACGGGGAGTCGCGCATCACAAAAGACTGGTACATCGAATTCGGATACCCCATCCGCTTCCCCTCCATCGAGGTGCTGACCATCGGCGCGGGCGGCGGGTCGTTGGCATGGCAGGACGAGGGCGGCAGCTTGCGCAACGGACCGCAGTCCGCCGGCGCCTTTCCGGGCCCGGCCTGCTACAAGAATGGCAACCGCACCGCCACCAACACCGATGCCAATGTCGTGCTCGGCCGTCTCGGCACCAGCCTTGCGGGCGGCAAGATCACGCTCGACCCCGCCCTGGCCGCCCAGGCGGTGCAGGAGACTGTGGCGACACCCTTCAGCATGGAACTCCACCAGGCGGCCGAGGCGATCATCGCCGTCGCCAACGCCAACATGGGCAATGCCGTGCGGCTTCTCTCCATCAGCCGGGGCTATGACCCACGCGACTTTGCGCTCGTCGCATTCGGCGGTGCAGGCGCTTTGCACGGAGCGGCCGTGGCGAAGGAGCTTTCGATTCCAACCGTGATCGTGCCACCCAATCCCGGCGTCACCTCCGCGCTCGGTTGCCTTCTCGTCGACGTGCAGCATGATTTCTCCGAAAGCTTCATGGCCGATGCTTCGACGGTCTCGCCCGCCGAGATGCAGGCGGCCTTTGTTCTGATGGAAGAACAGGCCGTTGAGCGCCTGACCCATGAGGGCGTGGCGCGCGAAGACATGGCGCTGCAGCGTACGGTCGAGATGATGTACCAGGGCCAGTGGCGCTCGCTCGCGGTGTCAGCCCCGGCACGGATCGAGAGCATCTGCTCGCTGATAGAGGCATTCCACAACGAGCACGAACGCGAGTTCAACTACCGCCGCGAAGAGGCGCCGGTGTCGATCTTCCGCATCGCGGTCAAGGCGATCGGCATCGTACCGAAAGCCGAGATGCCGCGGCATGAAGTCTTGCCTCATGTGCCCGAGCCGCTCGGCCGCCGCGGCGTCTGGTTCGACGGCGTATCTCATGATGCGGCTGTCTATGAACGCGACCAACTCAGGGCCGGCGCTGCCTTTGCGGGACCCGCCATCGTCGAACAGTTCGATTCCACCACCGTGGTTCCGCCGGGAATGAGCGCGACCGTCGACGGCTTCCTGAACATTCTCATCGTGACGAAAGGCTGAGACATGACAAAGCTGATTGAAACGAGCCCTGGCCTCGATCCGGTAACGTTCGAGGTGCTGAAGAACTCCTTCATCACCACCGTCGACCAGATGGCCGAACAGATGCTTCGCACCTGCTATTCCTTCGTCATCTACAACCGAGACTTTTCGAATGCCCTGCACGACGCCGATGGCAACTCCGTCGCCCAGGGCAACTACGACATCGCGGTCCATGTCGGCACACTGCACAACACGTGCAAGGAGGTGATCCGGGTCTTCGAAGGCGATATGGCACCCGGTGACGTCTACGCAATCAACGATCCCTATGCCGGCGGTACGCATTTCAGCGATGTTCGGCTCGTCCGGCCGATCTTCGACGAAGACAAACTGATCGGCTTCTCACAGTCGAACGGCCACTGGTCGGATCTTGGCGGCTCGGTGCCGGGTTCCTTCGACGTCACCGCCCGCGACATGTTTCGCGAAGGCCTGCGGATCACGCCGTTGCGCCTTTTCCAGCGCGGCCGCTTCTGCTCCGACGTCGCCAACATGATCGCGGCCAACACGCGCGATCCCGCGTCGATCATTGGCGACATCCATTCCCAGGCGCAGGCGACGCAGGCCGCCGAGCGCGAACTGTTGCGGCTGGTCAAGAAGTACGGACGCGGCCAGGTCATGCGCGGGATGGAGGAGGTTCAGGACTACGTCGAACGTGCGGTGCGAAAGCGTCTCGCGGAGCTGCCCGACGGCACTTGGGAGACGGTCGACTACATCGACCGGGATCTCGGTGCCGGCGAAGGCATGATCCCGATCCGCATCAAGATGACGATCAAGGGCGACACGATCCACTACGATTTTACGGGAAGCCATTCGACCATTGCCTCGATGTACAATTCCGCCCCGGGCGCGACCTTCTCGGCCGTGGTCGCCGGCATGAAAACCTTCTTTCCGGACCTTCCACTCAACAGCGGGTTTTACCGGATGATCGAGGTAACCGCGCCAAAGAACAGCATCGTCAGCGCGGAATGGCCGGTGGCGGTGACCGGATTCCTGATGCCGTTCGAAAAGATCATGAACGCGATCTTCGAGATGTGGTCGAAGATCATGCCCGAACGCGCTATCGCCTGCGCCTTCAACCTCGAATATCTGCTGGCCGGGGGACGGGACGCGCGCAAACCCGAAAAGCCGATCTTCATGTTCTACGAATGGCTGCCCGGCGGTTGGGGCGGGCGCAACGGCAAGGATGGTGCCGATGTCACCACCGCCTGCTTCGGAACCGGGCTGATGTCGCAGCCGAACGAAGGCAACGAGCGGGTGAATCCCACTCGGACACTCGAGTTCCAGATCAAGCAGGATTCAGCCGGGCCCGGCAAATGGCGGGGCGGCGTCGGCGTGCAGAAGACTTCGTTGCTGCTTGAGGCTGAAAATGCCGTCATGTCCTATATTTGCGACCGCGAGCGCGCTGTCGTCTGGGGTGTCGAAGGAGGCCTGCCGTCGATGCCCCACGGCTTGACCATGAAGCGCGCCGGAGAAGAGACCGAGATTTGGCTCGGCTCCGTATTCTCCGATTACTCCGTCCACACAGGCGACCAGTTCGCTCGTCCGACGGCCGGCGGCGGCGGTTTCGGCGATCCATTGGAGCGCGAGCCCCGCAAGGTGATGGAGGACGTGATCGACGACTACGTTTCCCTGGAGCGCGCCAGGACTGACTACGGCGTGGTGATCCGCGAAATCGACCGCGACCTGTGCCAGTACGAAATCGACGGGACGGCAACCGAAGCCTGCCGTGCCGACATCCGGGCGAAACGGAAGGACTGGGCACGCATGGATCCCGAGGAGGTCGCGCGCAAATACCGCTCCGGCGAGATCGATACGCTCGATGCGGTTCGGCACTATGCCGTGATCCTCGACTGGGAGACTGGCGAACTGCTCCCCAAAACCACCGCCCAGTTCCGGGAAAGTTTTGAGAAACGGACCGTCGCCCACTGGGTCTGAGCACTAACGAGCGCGCCGCAATCTTGCGGGCGCTCGCGGGATGCCCGAGTTATCTGTTTTTTCGATACGATATTCAAAGAATTACTATTTCACAGGAGCCTAAAGCTGGAGCAACAATGCTGCAGCGCCGCGAAAGTTGGCTGCTTCCGAGGGGTATGACAGATGGCACCAAGCGTGGAACGATCGTTCACCGCAGCCAGCACGATTGAAGAGGCAATGGCCGCACGCCGGCAAGGCGCGGCGGTGCTTGCCGGCGGCACCTGGATGATGCGTGATCCACGGCGCGGGGTCGATCTTCCCGAGGCGGTGGTCGCACTCCACCGAATACCCGCCTTGTCTAAGGTCGAAATCGAACCGGACCATGTCGTGATCGGCGCAGCCGTTACCCATGCAGTCCTTGGCCGTACGTTGCACGGGGCGGTGGGCTTCGAAGGTCTGGTTGCCGCGGCGGAGAATGCGGCCAATCCTGGCATCCGAAAGGTCGCCACCGTGGGCGGCAACCTTTGTGCCCTCGACTTTGCCGCCGCCGATCTCGCTCCCGCGCTTCTCGCCTGTGAGGCGACGGTGGAGTTGGAGACGTTCGAAGGCCCAAAACTCATCGGTATTTCGGATTTCCTCAAAGACAGGCATGCGCTGCTGGCCGAAGCGATTGTGACGAGAATTCATCTGCGCCGCGACCTTGTCGCCAGTGCTCATATTCGCCTGCCGCTTCGGAAAGCCGGCGACTATCCGGTCGCCATCATCTCGCTTGCGGTAGACAAGGACAAACGATGTCGCATCGCCGTCGGCTCGGTGGAGCCGGTGGCGCGGCGCTGGACGGCGCTCGAACAGGCTATGGCGGCGGACTCGGCCTCTGCGTTCGATCCGGAACGCGCCGCCGGGCTTGCGCTGGAGCACAATGATTTTCAGGGCCGCGACGGCAAGGAAGCGGAGGGTTGGTACCGGCGCCAGGTTCTTGCGCCGCTGGTCAAGCGCGGTGTTGCCGCACTTCTCAAGACCGGGCGCCTGGCATGACCGTGATATTCCAGCTGAATGGCGAGGACTGCCGCTTTGATGGCGATCCGATGACGCCACTCGTCGACATCCTGCGGCAGGAACGATTCCTGACGGGGACCAAAGCCGTGTGCCGCGAAGGCTTCTGCGGCGCGTGCACCGTGCATGTCGACGATGAAGCGGTGCCGTCCTGCCTGAAGCCGATTGGCCTCGTCCAGGGATGCGCGGTGACGACCATCGAGGGATTGAGTTCCGGAAACCAGGCGCTGCACCCGCTCCAGGCCAATTTCGAGGCGGCCGATGCCGTGCAATGCGGCATGTGTTTCCCGGGAATGGTCATGAGCCTTTCGGCGTTCGTGCGCGACAATCCGCATGCGAGCCGTCCCGAAATCAAGGCCGCGATGGTCGGCAACATCTGCCGCTGCACGGGATATGAGCGGATCGTCGACGCCGTGGCCGACTGGCTCGACCAAGCGCGGATGGCTGGCCAGGTGGTAGGAGGCATCCATGTCTGAGCTGTCCGCCACGGTGATGAACCTTCCCCGCCGCGATGCGCAGGACAAGCTGCGCGGGCGCACGAAATACACCAACGACCGGGTTCGCCCCGACATGTTGCATGCCGTGCTGCTGCGGTCGACCGTTGCCGCTGGGCGGATCCGCAAGCTCGACGTTTCGGCAGCACTTCGCTGTCCTGGTGTGCGCGCGGTGGCGACCGGCGCCGATGCGCCAGGGCTGTACGGCATCGGCATTGCCGACCATCCGCTCCTGGCCATCGACACGATCCGCTATCACGGCGAACCAATCGCCGTCATCGCCGCCGAAACGGAGAAGCAGGCGCGGGCGGCGCTTGCAGTCGTCGTGCTTGAGGTCGAACCGCTGGCACCGGTGTCCACCATGGCCGAAGCGCTCCAGCCCGCCGCCCGTCTCGTTCACGAGGGCTGGCGCGGCTATGAGGTGATCACCGAGGGCGGTGCACGTGCCGGCAACATCGCCTGGGAGGCAAAATCCAGTCGCGGCGACGTCGATGCGGCCTTCTCCCGTCCCGACATTCGCATTGTCGAGAGCAGCTTCACCGTCGGCCGGCAGAACCATGTGCCCTTCGAACCGCGCGTTGCCATCGGCTCCTGGGAGGACGGCCGTGCTCACATCCAGACCTCGACGCAGGTGCCTTGGACCGTGCGCAACGTCACCGGAAGGGTCATGCAGCTTCCGCCCGGGCGTGTGCGGGTCACTGTACCCCCTGTCGGCGGCGGGTTCGGCCTGAAATTCGATGCGTCCATCGAGCCTATCACGGCACTTCTGGCGCGAATGACCGGGCGCACGGTGGTCCTGGAAAATACCCGGCAGGAAGAGATGGCAACCTGCCTCTGCCGCGAGAATGCGGAAATCCGCATCCGGTCCGCTGTCACCGCCGAAGGATACATTGCCGGGCGCGAGGCGGTCGTGCTGATGGACTGCGGCGCGTATGGAGGCGAACAGGTTTTTCTGACGACGATGACGGCGCACACGCTGGGCGGCAATTACAGGGTTGGCGCAACGCGGCTCGTCAGCCGCGCCGTATACACCAACACACCACCCAACGGTGCTTTCCGAGCTTGCAACGGCGTCTACAACACATTCGCTTTGGAGCGACATACCGACGAAATCTGCGATGCGCTAGGCTTCGACCCTATGGAGTTCCGGAAGAAAAATGTCCTGGGAGATGGCGATCTCGGTGCCACGGGCCAGGTTTTCGAGGCCGACGTGCTGGGTCCGATGCTAGATCGCATGGAGACACTGCGCGCCAGCACCGGTACATCAGAGGCCGAGGCCGACGGCAGGCTCTATGGAATTGCGACCACGGTCGGCACATGGTTCGTTTTCGTCGGGCCTTCGGCGGCGACGGTGAATTTGAACGCCGACGGTAGCGCAACGCTGGTCACCTCGGGTGTGGAGATCGGATCGGGCACGATGGTGCAATCCCTGCCGCAAATCGTGGCCGGGCAACTCGGCCTCGCTCCCGACCAGGTGATCGTGCGCGAAGCCGATACGGATGCCGCCGGTCTCGATGTCGGCGTTGGCGGTGGGCGCACCACCGTCTCCATCGGTGCGGCAAGTGTGGCTGCCTGCGCGGAAGTGCGGGAGAAGCTGCTGCGGACCGCCGGTGAGATGCTCCAGACCCGACCGGAAGACTTGGTGGTGCGGGATGGTCGTGTCGAGATCACGGGACGTCCCGGTTCCGGCATGTCGATCCCCGCTGTCGTCGCCCATGCGCAGGCAACCACCGGCCCGGTCACCGGAAGCGGAGCCTTTACCGCCAGGAACACTCCGGCAATGTCCGGCTGCGCGATGGGGCACTTCATCGATGCGCTCGACATCCCCGTCTTCGTCGTTCACGAGGCCGAGGTGGCGGTTGATCCGGACACCGGTCATGTCGAGGTGCTGGCCTATCGCGTGGTGCAGGATGTCGGCCGCGCACTCAACCCGCGCGCGGTCATGGGCCAGATACAGGGTGGTGTCGTGCAGGGTCTCGGCTACGCCCTGCATGAGGAGGTGACGATCACCGCTGACGGACGCATCGCGCAGGACGATTTCGAGACCTATCGCCTGCCGCTGGCGCAGGACGTGGTTCCGGTCGCCGCCGACCTCTACGAGGGCGCACCGTCGATCGGGCCTCTAGGCACCAAGGGCGCGGGCGAGGTCCCGATCCTGGCCGTGGGCGCGGCGATCGGCTGCGCTGTGGCACGCGCTATCGGCAAGCCGGTGCGGCAGCTACCACTGACGCCGCCGCGCGTGCTTCGACTGCTGCACGAGCGCGAACCGCCGCCGGAATTCCCGCACATCGCCCCCGGCTGGGCGTCGAACACTCTGGGCTGAGGCAAGCAAACCATGGTCACCCTGAACTGCGACATGGGGGAAAGTTACGGCAACTGGCGTTTCGGCGACGATGCTGGCATCATGCCTCACATCGATTGCGCCAACATCGCATGCGGCTTCCACGCCTCCGATCCATGGACGATGCTGAAGACCGTGCGGCTCGCGCTTTCGCACGGAAAGAAGGTTGGCGCGCATCCGTCCCTTCCCGATCGCGAGGGATTCGGCCGGCGCGAGATGAAACTTCAACCGGAGGAACTGACAGCCGCCTTCCTCTACCAGATCGGTGCGCTGACAGGAATGCTGGCCACCGAGGGCGGGCAGCTCAGCCATGTCAAGCCGCATGGCATCATCTACGGCATGGCCGCGCACGACATGGACACTGCCCAGGCAATTGCCGCGGCGGTCAAGCCGTTCGGCGTCCCGCTCTTCGGCCTGGCGGGAACCTGTCACGAGACGGCGGCAGCCGAGCTCGGCGTTGCCTTCGTGGGCGAGTTCTTTCCCGATCTTGCCTACGCTCCCGGCGGCAGCCTGATCATCCCGCGCGTCCAGTCGGCCATCGACCTGACGCTTGCCGAGCATCGCATGGTGGGGGCGCTTACCCGACGCGAACTCGTCACGACAGACGGTACGATCCGCCCGGTCGACTTCGACACCGTCTGCATCCACTCCGATCCTCCGAATGCGCGCGACGTCGCCGCGCTGATGCGGCGGATCATCGACACCCATTCCAACAGCCTGCCATGATTCGTTTCCCGAATCGTGAAAGCTCCACGCATGGGATCGAGGACTATCTCGAACTCACCGCCCGAACCATTTCCCCAAGCCGCTGAGGACTTCCATGGATGCGCTTTCCAACTCTCTCGCCGCCGCCGACATCGCCACCTCCATGCACCCCTACACAAACCTGCGTCAGCACGAAGAAACCGGGCCGCTGATCATCAGCCGCGGCGACGGCATCCGTGTGTATGACGAACGCGGCAAGGAATACATCGAAGGGCTCGCCGGGCTGTGGTCAGTGGGCGTCGGCTTTTCGGAAAAGCGGTTGGCCGATGCTGCCTATCAGCAAATGCTGAAGCTGCCCTACTATCACACCTTCTCCTCCAAGGCGCATGAACCGTCCATCCGGCTCGCGGAGAAACTCGTGGAGATGACGCCGGAAAACCTGACGCGTGTCTTCTTCACGTCGTCGGGCTCGGAAGCCAACGACACCATCGTCAAGATGATGTGGTTCATGAACAACGCGCTGGGCCGGCCAAAAAAGAAGAAATTCCTGGCACGGACCAAGGGCTATCACGGCATCACCGTCGCCTCCGGCAGCCTGACAGGCCTGCCGGTCAACCATCGCGACTTCGATCTGCCGGCGATTCCCGTTCGCCACCTGACCTGCCCGCACTTCTATCGCTTCGGCATGGAAGGCGAAGACGAAGCCGCCTTCACGGCGCGTCTGCTCGCCGAGCTGGAAGCGGTGATCGCGGAAGAAGGGGCTGACACCATCGCAGCCTTCATAGGAGAGCCGCTCATGGCAGCCGGCGGCGTTCTGCCGCCGCCGGTCGGGTACTGGGAAGGCGTGGAGAAAATCTGCCGGGCAAATGATATCATCCTGGTAGCAGACGAGGTGATCTGTGGTTTCGGGCGGCTTGGTACGCCCTTCGGCGCTCAGAAATACGGCTTCACGCCTGATATCATGACGGTCTCCAAGCAAATCACGTCGTCTTATATGCCGCTTGCCGCCGTCATTTTCTCCGATGCGATCTATCAGGCGATCGCCGACAACACCGCCACGATCGGCAATTTCGGCCACGGCTTCACCGCGTCAGGACATCCGGTCGCCACGGCGGTGGGTCTCGAAAACCTCGCCATCTTCGAGGAGCGGGACTTGATCGGAAACGCGGCCCGCCTTGAGACGTCGTTCCAGGCCGGCATCCGCTCATTCGCCGATCACCCGCTTGTCGGCGAAGCGAGGGGCACCGGTCTTATCGGCGCCGTTGAACTGGTGGCAGACAAGGCGACGAAACGCCCCTTCGCCAAAGTTGGGCGTGTAGGGGCTATCGCAGCAGGAATCGGCCACGAGGAAGGCCTCATCTTCCGCGCCATCGGCGACCAGCTCGCGCTCTGTCCGCCGATGATCTCGACAGAAGACGATGTGAAGGAAATCATGACGCGCATGGGCCGGACGCTTGAGCGCCTGACCGGTGCGGTCGCCAAGGAGGGACTTGAATGACCCGCATGAAAGCCGAACCGGTCGTCCATATCGACGACGAACGCTTCCGGGTCACCGAATGGCGCTTTGCCACCGGGGCCGAGACCGGCTGGCACATCCATGGCCATGACTACGTCATCGTGCCGCTTACGGGCGGCAAACTCGGTCTCGAAGGCCCGGACGGCGCGCAGTCGCAAGCCGCTCTCACCCAAGGGGTGCCCTATTCGCGGCGGACGGGTGTGGCTCACAACGTCATCAATGCCGGCGATGCACCGCTCGCCTTCCTGGAGGTCGAGGTCGTTGAAGCCGGCGATCTCGCAGCCAGGCGGCTGGCCGTGCTCGACCGGTTCCTCGCGGCCTGGAACGCCCGCGACGTGGGCGCGCTGATGGACTGCATGGCTGAGAATTGCGCTTTCCACGGCTCGGCTGGACCCGATGCCGAAGGGCGCAAGCATATGGGGCGTGACGCCGTGCGCGCCGCCTATGCAGCGCTGTTCGATGCCTTCCCGAAAGCCGAGTGGGCCAGGGGACGGCACGTCGTGACGGGCGACACCGGGCTTTCATCATGGCGCTTCGTCGGCACCACGGCAGCGGGGCAGAAAATCGAAGTCGACGGCTGCGATATCTTCGCTTTCTCGGGGGAGCTCATAGCGCTCAAGGATTCCTACCGCAAAGCGCGAGGGTAGCGAAAATCTGAATTCATCGGGCGACAAGGGCGGTCCAAACGGGCCGCCCTCATTTTTTGTCCAAAGGCAAGATCCTCAAAGACGAAAGGCCCGGTCGTCCCAGAGGAACAGGGCCTTTCGTAGATGAAGGGCCGGACTTATCCGGCCCATCTTCTCCTACTTGAGCAAGGCTTCCATCGGTACCGGCTCGGAAATCGTCCAGTTGCCTACAACACCCGGCTTGCCGGCCTTGGTCTCGACGATCAGGTACCGCGTCTGGTTCTGGTGATGCAGTTCCGGCGAGAAGGTACGAGGCCCGAACAGCGTCGGCTCATTCTTCATCTTTTCCAGTTCCGCGACGACCGCGTCGGCATCGGCCGTGCCTGCACGCTCCACCGCCTTGGCCCAGACGTCGACCATGACGTAACCCGGAAAGACATACTGGCTCGAGGGATCGGCGCCTGTCTTCGCCTTGTAGGTGGCATTGAACTTCAGCACGGCCGGATTGGGATCGTCGCCATAGATCGATCCCTGAACGGGGACGTAGAAGTTCGTCAGATCGGGCACAGCCGAGAGCCAATAGCTACCGTCGACGCCCGATCCATTCAGGATCATGGAGTTGATACCCGCGGCGCGAAGCTGCTTGATGGCCGAGACAGCGCCCGGCATCATCGTGCAAAGCATGATCGCATCCGGCTCCTTCGGCAGAGACTTGATGCGGGTGATCTGCGCGGCGATGGAGGCGTCCTCGTTCTTGAAGGTGTCTTCACCGACAAGCTTCGCGCCCTGGGCTTCGAGCTTCGGCATCATCCAGTCGAAGCCGTCGCAGATGCCCTTGTTGTAGGCCGTCCAGGTATCGAGCAGACGGTAGAAGTCCTTTGCGCCCTTTTCCTTGAATGCCCACTCGGCCATGGTTGCGCCCTGCACGGCCGCCAGCACCGACGCGGAGAAGCTGTGCGGGCCGACACCCTGGATACCGGCCTTGACCGATTCCGCGCACAGGAAGAAGGAGATACGGCCCGCGTCCTCGGCCGCGAGCGCAGCCGGCGATCCGAAGTCGTAATCGCAGGACACGACCACGAGATCCGCACCCTGGTCGAGCACGGAGAGGCCCGCCTTGGCGCCTTCGGCCCGGTCGGACTTGGTGTCGGCCTTGACAACCTTGATCTGCTTTCCAAGCAGGCCGCCAGCCGCATTGATCTCGTCGATGCGGATCAAGGCCGCCTCCTGCGCAGGCTTGTCATAAGCTTCCATGAAGCCCGACTCCGCAGTGGCGAAGCCGATGACGATAGTCTTGTCATCGGCCAGCGCCGGATATGCGATGGACATCGAGGCCAGAGCGGTTGCGACAATTCTCATTTTGTATGTCATGCACGTCTCCTTTTTTGTTTTCCGGTCGGGCTTGTGCCGCCGGTCACTTGTTGCGACTGCTGCGAGGTAAGGTGAGCTCGCGGTTGCCCATGAGTCCGGATGGGCGAAGCGCGAGGATCACGATCATGATGACGCCGAGGGCTATTTCCTGGACCCCTTTCGGGAGGGCGAAAGTGGACTCGCCGAGCGATACGCCTGCCTCCAGCCAGCGCAGCGCCTGGATCAGGGCGGACAGCAGGACGACACCCACCACACCCCCCGACAGGCTGCCCATGCCGCCGACGACGAGCATGGAAAGGGTGATGAAGGTGAGACCGAGATAGAATGTATCGGGTGTGACCACGCCGATGGAATGAGCCATAAGCGCACCGCCCAGCCCCATCACCGCGCCCGATACGACGAACGCCACCAGTCTTTCCCTGGGAATGTCGATACCGGAAGCCGCGGCGGCGGTGGGCTCGTCGCGGGCAGCACGAAGGGCCAGGCCGGACCGGGAGATCGCGTGCGCCCAGGCGATGAAGATTGCGACCACGGCGCCGATCAGATACGGCCAGATCATGCGCACGATCGGAATGCCGACGACCGATGAGGTCGCTCCGGTCACGCTCTCCCAGTTGGAATAAATTGTGTTGATCATGGCGAGCATCGCGAAGGTCGCGATCGAAGCCGCGATGCCCGATAGCCGCATCAGCACCCGCCCGAAGATGAGAGCGGCGAGGGCGGCGAACAATGCCGCCAGCACGGCCGATTGCCAGTACGGCAAACGGGTCGCCAGCAGCCATTCGGGCAATCCCGGCAGCGAACCGCGTTTCATCATCGGATTGATGGTGAGCCATGCGGCCGCGTAGGCGCCAAGGCAGGTGAAGCCGATATGCCCGAAGCTGAGAACGCCCGAATTTCCGATAAAGATGTATAGGCCCACGACGAGGATGACACGGACGAACACGTCGATCACCGTCTGGTTGAAGGGCCGCGATCCGGTCATCACCGTGATCAGCGCGATGGCCAGCAGCAGCAGAGAAAGCAGGACCGGCGTCAGGATTGTGCGGCGGGCAAGCGCGAAGCGGGCGGGCTTTCGCTCGGCAGCCGCGGCACCGGCAGCGGTAGAGTTGGTGAGGGAGGCGGCGACACCCATGAAATCAGACCCTTTCCTTGGTGCCGCGCGCGGCAATAAGCCCTTGCGGGCGGAAGAGGAGAACGAGGATGACCGCTCCATAGACAAAGGCATCGCGGAACGGCCGGGCGTCGATGGGCAGCATGACCTGCATGATCACCGAGGCGGCACCCAGCAGGAAGCCGGCGAGCACGGCTCCCCCGAGGCTGCCGAGGCCGCCAATGACGGTGGCGATGAAGGCCATCAACATGATCGAGGCGCCCATCTGGATGTCCAGCGTGCCTGTCTGGGCGCCAAAGATCAGTGCAATGGCGGCGGCCAACGCGCCGGAGAGGGCGAACGCGCCCATGATAACCCGGTTCGCACGCACACCCAGCATGCGGGCCATCGAGAAGTTCTCGGCCGCCGCCCGCATCTCCAGGCCGAAGCGGGTTTGACGCAGGAACAGTGTCAGGCCGATCAGGATGACCATCGTGGCGACGATCGTTATGAGCTGGAGGAGGGGAAGCCTGGCACCGAGGATCTCCACCGGCTGGGACAGTTCGGGCAGCAGCGAGATCGATTTCGGCCGACTGGAGAAAAGCATGAGCAGGAAGTAGCGAATGACGAAACCGAGCGCGAAGGAGGCGATCATCATGGTTGCCGGATTTGCTTGGCGGAACCGCCTGAAGACAACGATTTCGCACAGCACCGACAGCCCGGCCCCGCAAAGGAGCACGAAGGGCACCAGCAGGTACCACGGCAATTGGCCAGCGAAGACGATGGCCATGGCGTCTGTTGACGGCCATAGCAGCGCGAAGACGCAGAAGGCGATGACGTCGCCATGCGCGAAGTTCACCAGCCGCATGACGCCGAAGATGAGGGCAATGCCAAGCGCCCCAAGCGCGTAGAGCGAACCAAGCGAGAGTGCGTCGAACAGGATCTGGAGCATCTCAGTGGTCCTCGTAACCGAAATAGGCAGCCTGGATCGCCTCGCCATTGCCGAGCGTCCGCGCGTCGCCATCGAGCACGATCTGTCCGCCACGCATCAGGATCATCCGCCCGCCCACCATCATCGCCCGGGCCGAGCTCTGCTCAACGATCAGGAGCGTGAGCTGGCGCTGCGCACGCAACGCGATCAGCCGCTCGTAGACCTGGTCGTTGATGTTGGGGGCGAGGCCCAGCGAAGGCTCGTCGATGGCTACAAGCCGCGGATTGGTCATCAGCGCGCGTCCGATGACCAGCATTTGCTGCTGCCCGCCGGACAGCAATCCCGCCTGCCCGTGCCGCCTCTCTTTCAGCATCGGGAAGGTTGCGTAGACGGCTTCGAGTTCGTCGGCCGCTCGGCTGCGCCAGCCGCGTTCGCGGGCATGCATGCCGGTTCCGACCAGAAGGTTCTCTTCGGTCGTCAGCGAGCCGAAGACATCGCGCCCCTCCGGCACCATGGACAATCCGAGCCGGGCGATGTTCTCCGGCGCCTGGCCGGTGATCTCATGACCTGCAAGGTCGATCCGGCCGCCCGCCACCGGCGTAACACCGGCGATCGCGCGCAGCAGCGAAGACTTCCCGGCTCCGTTCGGGCCGGTGATGAACAGGATTTCTCCCTCCTCCATGGAGAAGGAGACATTTCGGACCGCCGTGAGACGGCTGTAGCGGATAGTGATATCGGAAAGGGCGAGCAGGCTCATTCCATCGCCTCCAGCACAGGCAGGTCGGTGTTCGCGGCCGTGCCCATATAGGCGTGGCGCACCTTCTCGCTGTCGCGGATCGCGGCAGGCGGGCCTTCCTCGATGATCGCTCCGGAATCGAGCACGACGATATGCTGGCAAAGGCCGAGCACCAGCCCGACATTGTGCTCGATGAGCAGGACACCACAGCCGAGATCGCTGGCGATATGTCTTATCAGGGCCGAAAGCTCCCGCGCCTCCAGCGCGCTCATGCCAGCCGCGGGCTCGTCGAGCAGGATGTACGCGGGCCGTCCCATCAGGGCGCGGCCAATGGCGACGCGGCGCTCGTCCGTATATGGCAACGTTCCGGCGATGCGGGTGCCCAGCGCACCGATGCCTATCCAGTCGAGCATCGCTTCCGCTTCGGCGATGGCAGCGCGCCGGCTCATTCCCAGACCAACGCCGGTTACCTCCAAATTGTCCAGCACAGGCAGGTCGCGGAAGAGCCGCCCACCCTGGAAGGTGCGGGCAATGCCGCGCCGCCGGACCTGATGCGGCTTGAGACCTGTGAGTGCTGCCCCGTCGAGCTTGATGGTGCCTTCCGTCGGTGCCTGGAAGCCGGTCAGCACGTTGACGAGCGTGGTCTTGCCAGCGCCATTCGGGCCGATGAGGCCACTGATGCGGCCGGGCGTAATTTGGAGGTCTACCGATGACAGGGCCTTCAGCCCCGCAAACGATACCGAGACATTCTCCGCGCTCAGATGACTCATGACCCTTTCCTTCTTTCTACCGACGGAAAGGCGCGAAGCATCCGGCCTTGCGGCCAGTCGCGTTGCAAATGTCTTCCCCTGTCGGTTCCGGCGGTCTCTAGCGGACTGCTCGGGTGCCAAATTCACGCCGTTGCCCGGCGTCGTCTTGTCGTTTCGCGCACCGGATTTTGTCTTCCGCCACGCACGGTCGGTTTTGGCCGGCCGATCTCCTCGCCACCGGCTCCTCCGCCGGCATTTTCCCGGCTGACGTCAGCCGGCCAGATGCCCTTCAGCACGCGCCAGCGCGGCGCGCTGTTCGGTTCGCGCGGCAAGCGCGTCTTCCAGCGTCACCGGAACGAAGCGCGCCGGGGTGTGCGGCTGGAGCTGGGCGATAAGGTCCATGTCGGCCGATATCACCACGCCCAGCATCATGTACCCGCCACCCGAAACCGCGTCCCGGTGAAGAACGATCGGCTCCGTGCCACTCGGCACCTGGACGGATCCGTAGGGATAGCAGGCATCGACGATGTTCGAGGGGTCGGAGCCCGCACCGAAAGGCTGCTCGCGCTCGACGAATTCCAGCGGCGTCCCACCCCGGAAGCGATAGCCGATGCGGTCGGCTTCGGGTGCGACCTTCCAGGTTTCCTCAAAGAACCGAGTGCCGGCAGCTTCAGTGATCCGATGCCAGTACATGCCGGGAAGCATTCTGAGTTCCGCCGGACTATTGCCCGCGCGGCGCAGATTTGCAGGCAGTGAAAGACCGGCTTTGCCGGAACCTTCGCCGAGGGGAAGCTCATCACCCGCCTTCAGCGTGCGGCCCTGATGACCGCCGAGTGCGCCCAGAATGTAAGTCGAGCGCGAACCGAGAACCACCGGTACGTCGATGCCGCCGGAGACGGCCAGATAAGCGCGCGCGCCGCCCTTGAGGAAGCCGAAGGAAAGCCGGTCACCGGCCTTCACCGGAAAACTTTCCCAGGTCGGCCGTTCCTCGCCATTGAGTTTGGGGGGGAGTTCTCCTCCCGTGACGGCGACGACCGCGGATTGGGTGAATTCGAGTTCGGGGCCCATGAAGGTGGCTTCGAGCACCGCGGCACCCGGATCGTTGCCGACAAGCAGGTTTGCGATGCGTGTGGCAAAGCGGTCCATGCCGCCGCCTTCGGGAATGCCGACATGGTAGTGGCCTGGTCGGCCAAGGTCCTGCACGGAAGTGGAGAGGCCGGGAGAGATTACCTTAACGGCCATTGATAAGCTCCATCAGCTTTGCATTGGTGCCGTAAATATCGCTGTTGAAATCCTTCAGGCTGAAGGTGCACTCGCGAACCGTCGGCTGCCACCGATTGGCTTCGATTTCCTCCAGCGTGGCGTCGTAGTCATCGCGGCCAATGGCCTTGAACTTGACGATGTCGCCTGGCTTGAACAGGCACATATCATCTGAGAGGTAGCGCACCTTCCTGGTCGGGTCGTAGATCGGAGCCGGGGTTATGCCATACATCTGGTAGCCGCCAGCGCCGCGCACCGAATAGATCGCTGCAAAGCAGCCGCCATGGCCAATGGTGAGCTTGGGAGTGTCGGTGCGTGGACGCAAGTATTTCGGCGCCTGAATCTGTTTCTTGCGCTCAACCATCTGGTACAGGAAGGGGAGGCCGGCGACGAAGCCGACCATGGACACGAACCAGGGCTGGCCGGAATAGGCCGTGATAAACTCTTCCACCGTGGCGTAGCCGTTGATGCGTGCCGAATATTCAAGATCGGTGGAGGAGGGGTCCTGATGGCGCTCGCGGAAGCGCAGGCAGGTTTCACGCGTCCATGGATCCTGGAAATAAACCGGCAGTTCGATGATCCGGGTCTTCAGCACCGGGTCCGCCTTCGAGGCCGCCTCTTCCATCGACTTCAGTTCGCTGAGCAAATCCTGCGGCTTGACGATGTCGGGGTTGAAGCGAATCTGGAAGCTGGCGTTGGCTGGGCAGATCTCGGTGACACCTCGGATGCCTGCCGTACGCACCGCGTTCGTCATCGAAAGGCCGGTAAAGAAGGAGGTGAGCGACATTTCTTCGGACACCTCGCCGAAGATATGTTCGTCACCGCCGAAGTTGAATCGTATCGACATCGGTCCTCCTTAACCCGCCAATGCTGCGGCGTTTTCGATGAGCCAGCCTTCCAGCCAGCGGGTATGCACGTCTCCCGCCCGTACCGCCGGATCGGCGGCCAGCGCAAGAAACAGCGGCTTGGTGGTCTTGAGCCCGCCGATCTTCAACTCGTTGAGCGCGCGGATCAGGCGCACTATCGCCGCCTCGCGCGTCTCTGCATGCACGATCAGCTTGGCAAGCAGCGAGTCATAGAAGGGCGGCACCTGATAGCCTTGATAGAGCATCGAATCGAAGCGTACGCCCGGACCGCCGGGAATGCGAAGCTCGGCCACCTGCCCGGGGAATGGAGCGAACTCCTTCGCCGGGTCTTCGGCATTGAGCCGGACTTCGATCGCATGCCCCTTGACGGAGACATCGCTCTGCCTGAACCTCAGCTTCTCGCCGCCGGCGATGCGAAGCATCTCCGCAACGAGGTCGATGCCGGTGATCGCTTCGGTGACCGGGTGCTCGACCTGGATACGGGTGTTCATCTCGATGAAGTAAAAGCGATCTGCTTCATCGTCATAAAGATACTCTACCGTGCCGGCACCAGAGTATTTGACCGCCTTGGCCAAAGCGACCGCCGAAGCGCAGAGATCCTCGCGCAGCCTGTCTGAAAGTGCGCGAGACGGCGCCTCCTCCCAAACCTTCTGGCGTCGCCGCTGCAGTGAGCACTCCCGCTCGTAGCAGTGAATGGCATCGCTTCCGTCCGCCAGCACCTGCACCTCGATATGGCGGGCCTTGCCGATCACTTTTTCCATGTAGAGGCCACCGTCGCCAAAGGCGGCGAGGGCTTCTGCTTCGGCCTGAGGAAAGGCTTGTTCGAACTCGGCGAGCGAGTTGGCGATGCGGATGCCCCGCCCGCCGCCGCCTGCCGCCGCCTTGATCATCACCGGAAAACCGGTTGCGGTCAGCACCTCGTGGCCAGCCTTGAGGCCCTCGACCCGGCCAGCCGAGCCAGGCACCACAGGGACACCTGCAGCGGCGGCGGCCGATCGCGCCGAGACCTTGTCTCCCATCATCCGGATCGCATCTCCCGACGGGCCGACGAAGACCAATCCAGCGCCTGTGACCGCGTCGGAAAACGCGGCATTCTCGGCAAGGAACCCATAGCCAGGATGAACGCTGTCGCAACCGGTATCGCTGGCAGCCTTCAGAATTGCTTCGACATTGAGATAGGACTTCTTTGCTGCTGGTGGGCCGATGTTGACCGCTTCGTCCGCAAGCTGGACGTGGAGCGACTCGGCGTCTGCGGCCGAATACACCGCCACGGTGGCGATCCCCAAATCTTGCGCGGCCCGGATGATCCTGACCGCTATCTCGCCCCGGTTGGCAACCAGAAGCTTTTTCAGCATCAGTCGAGATCCGCGATAGGTGCGCCGGCCATGATGGGGTCCTCATTGTCGGCAATGAAGCGGATGTTCGTACCGGCCGTCTCGGCCCTCACTTCGTGGAACGACTTCATCACTTCGATGAGACCGATTACGTCTCCGGCGGAAACCGCGTCGCCATCCGCCTTGTAGGGCGGCTGGTCTGGCGAAGCGCTCCGATAAAAGGTGCCGGGAAGAGGCGAAAGAATCTGGGCCATAAAAAGCTCCGGAAAACTGCAGACAGACTAATTTGGAACCGCCTGCGCGGGCGGGTTCGGTCGAGTTCAGTGCCAGGGGGCGATTGCGGTGCGCACGGCCCTGGCTATTTCGATGGCGTTCGGCGTATCGGAATGCACGCAGATGGTTTCGCAGCGTACGGGGAAGAAACTGCCGTCCTCTGCCGTGCCCTCGCCCTCCTTGATGGCGCGTACGCACCGCTCGGCCATCTCTGCGGGGTCCTTGGCGTCATGAACGCGTGTCAAGATCAGCTTGCCGGAGGCATCGTAGTCGAGATCGGCATAGAACTCGGCGACGAATGGGATACCGCGCTCTTGATAGATCTTCTCATGCAGGGTGCCCGTCATGCCGAAGAGGGGTACGCCGAAAATCTCTGCCGCGTCGCACACGCCATGGGCGATTGCCTCCTGCTGCATGGCCATGAAGTAGAGGCTGCCATGCGGCTTGATGTGGTGGAGTTCCACACCCTCGGCCCTGAGGAAGCCGGCAAGCGCTCCCACCTGGTAAATGATGGTGTTCCTGACTTCTTCGCGGGTCATCCGCATCTCGCGCCGGCCGAAACCCTGAATGTCGGGCAAGCCTGGATGGGCGCCGATCCTTACGCCACTCGCCTTGGCGCTGCGGACGGCGGCGTGCATGTGATCCGGATCGGAAGCGTGAAAACCACAGGCGACATTGGCAACGTCGATGATGGGCATCATGCCCATATCATCGCCAACCTTGTAGAGGCCAAAGCTTTCGCCCATGTCGCAGTTTAGCGTCACCGCCATCGCATTGTTACCCCTCGAAGCTGCCGTCTTTGCGGCGTTGCAGCATTTTTTGCGCATGCGAGGGCGTTTGTGAAATAGTAGTTTATTGATTGTCATATCAAAAAAACAGATAATGGTTCTGGGCCGGAGCGCACCATGACCATCACCTTGAAACAGCTTGATTATTTTATCGCGACCGCCGAGAGCGGACAGGTCAGTCATGCTGCGGTGGAACTCAACATCTCGCAATCGGCCGTCACTGCGGCGATAAAGACGCTTGAGGCTGACCTGGGCGTACGGCTTTTGGAGCGTAACCACGCTGGCGTAAGACTGACTATGGAGGGCGCGCGGTTTCTTGAACATGCGCGTGTTATCACCGGGGCCGTCGCTGCCGCCGTCCGAAGCCCGTTGCGCGATAGGAAAGGCCTGGCGGGCAAGCTGCGGCTTGGCATGACCTACACGGTCGTCGGCTACTACATGTCGCGCCACTACGCGCGGTTTCGAAAGACCTATCCCGAGATCGAGGTCGAGGTGCTGGAACTGCCCCGAGACGCTCTCGAAAGCGGGTTGATGTGCGGGGACATCGACATGGCCGTGATGCTGGTGTCGAACCTGGAGCACACCAAGGAGTTGGCGCAGGAGGTCTTGATGCGGTCGAACCGCCGGCTCTGGCTCTCGGCTGATCATCATCTGCTCGCGCGGCAGGAAATCAGCCTCGCCGATGTGGCGGCGGAAGATTATGTCATGCTGACGGTGGACGAGGCACGTACGACGGCCGCCCGTTACTGGGATGCCGCGGGGCTTTCGCTTCGCGCCGTCCTTACCACCAGTTCGGTCGAGGCCGTGCGGTCGCTCGTGGCTGCCGGCATGGGGGTCACTGTCCTGTCCGACATGGTTTACCGCCCCTGGTCCTTGGAGGGGCAGCGCATCGAAGTGCGCGGGCTTGTCGAGCCCATCCCCACTATGGATGTCGGCCTGGCCTGGTCGCGTGACAGATCAATCGAACCGGCAGCGGCGGCCTTCCGGGCCTTCATGTCCGTGACCATGGGCGGCGGCGGCTAACCGCCTGCCGTCAGGCAGGCGCTATGGCTCAGGCTCGCTGGATGGGTAGCGGAGCGTGGGAGTTGATGCCTCGCATCATCAAGGGGGATTTCACCTTTGTCGCAAATAACGCCAAGGGCTTCACAAAACTCTAAAGAGCCGGTTCACGCCGGCCTCGTCATCGTCGCTGGCAGGTTGTTCCCGACAAACAGAAGGAACTCTTGGAGAGTTTTCTTGGTCACCACCTCGGGCCGGAACCGGAAAAGTCTCTCATCGGAGGGCGGTGACTTCACGGTTGCGGGCTACGATCTGCTCGTGGCGGAGGGGGGGCGTCGCCTCCATGAAGCCCTTGATCAGTGCGTCGCGAGCTCCGGGTGCGCGCGCCTTTTCCGCCGTGGACAGCGCATGCTGAAGATCAGGCAACGTCAGTTCCGTGCAGTAGGCTGGCGTGCCCGGTTGCTGGCGCCAGGAACTCGCGAGATCGCCGGCATCAAGTGCGTCGAAACCGGTCTCGTTCACCAGTTCGCGTGCGATCGCTTTGGCATGCGCATCATCACCTGCGACGGGGATCGCGATCCGTTCGGCCGTTCCGGCCGCTGCGCCACCTTCGGCGAGCGTTTGGGCGAGGACCGCATTGAACGTCTTGACCACCGGCCGGCCGAGTTGTTCGCTGGACCAGACGCTTTCCGGCTTGCCATCGTCAACCTCCGCGATGTTCCCGTCGCGCATAGGATAATAATTGGAGGTGTCGATCACGACCACGTCGGCTGGTACATCGGCAAAGATGTTGGCGACATCGGGAATCTTCGCAAACGGGATCGATAGAACGATCGCCTCGACATCCCTGGCTGCTTCGTGCGCGGCAACCGGGAGCGCACCAACCTTCATCGCCTTCTCGCGGATATCATCAGGCCCCTTCGAGCCCGCCAGCTTCACCGCGTGTCCGGCCGCTGTCAGCTTTCGTGCGATGGTGGTGCCGATATTTCCCGCGCCGATAATGCCGATGTTCATGTCGATTTCCTTCCAGATAATTGTGATTATGAGTTCAGCGCATGATGCGCGGATCGATCCCGTGTTGAGCGGGACATCCAGATGGTCGCGCAGGGTGGTGCCGCCATAACCCCCGATGGAACAGCCCGCCTCGAACTTCGTATAGCTCGCTCGCGGCATCTACTGACCGCGCGCGCCAGGCCCCAGGCAGGTTGCCGTACCGTTGCCCAGATGCATGCCGGTATCATCTGCCTGATCATCGTCCTCGTTTCGCCGGCTCATGCCGACCTGTTAGAACAGTCGACCACGGGCTATATGGAGACTATCTCCGCTTCGACTTTAGATACGGAGAGTGTCTCCGATCTTCAAGGGTTCAAAGGTCAGTCATGTCTCAATCGTCGATCGCGTCAGCCCTCCGCAGGGACGCGCAACACAATCGGGCGCACATTCTCGAGGTGGCGCGACAAGCGTTCGGCAACGACAGTGTTGACGTCTCGATGGATGCTATCGCGAAGCTGGCGGGCGTGGGGGCAGGGACGCTCTACCGCCATTTTCCAAACAAAGACGCCCTCCTGGCTGCGCTGCTAATTCTTCACTATGAAAGCCTCGACCATCGTCGCGTTGAAATCGAAGCCGGGGAGAGCGATGCAGGCCGCGCACTCGAACTCTGGGTTGAAGCTCTCGGCGACTGGATGCTGGCTTATGAGGGCTTGCCTGAACCGTTACGGGCCGCTTGCCGAGTAGAATCCCCGCTGACGCCGACCTGCCATGCTGTCATCGCGACGACGGAGCGAATCCTGAAGGCTGCACAGGACGAAGGGCTTGCACGACGGACGATGACCGGGCGCGACATCTTTTTCGGAGCACTGGCGATCGCTTGGGCGAGCGGCGCAACGGCAGCGGGCGAAGACACACGGAACGTGCTTCGCGACGTCCTGAAGAACGGGTGGATGGAACCGAAACCAGCACCGGGCGGCCGAGTTTAGTCCGCCTATCCGACTGCGCAGCCTTTCGAATTCATAACGACTGCCGCCAGCCCGTGTGCATCAAACAAACGCTTTCTGAATAGGCTGCCGTCGTCTGGATGGACGGCGGCTTTTGGGCCTGGGAAGAGCGGCGTGCGAGGGCTGCAATTGGTGCTGAAACTTTGCGACCAAGCGTGAGCACACGTCTTGGCGCTATGCTATGATTTCTGATCCCGCTTCCTGAAAACGGGGGATCCCGCAGAGCCTGAGGCAAGTCACCACTTCGTCCAGGAGGATATCGAGTGCCTTGGCCACACCGGCCTCGCCAGCCACGGCGCCGAACAGTGCGGCCCGCCCGATCGCCGCGACGGTGGCGCCGCGTGCCTTGGCCTTGATGATGTCCGTGCCCGTGCGGATACCGGAATCGATGAGGATCGGGACTTGGGCGCCAAGTGCCTGACGGATGGCGGGCAGGGCATCGATGCTCGATACAGCACCATCGAGCTGACGGCCTCCATGGTTGGACACCCAGATGCCATCGGCACCAGCCGCCACCAGTCGCGACGCGTCGCCCGGGTGCAGGACGCCCTTGACCAGCAGCCGGCCTTTCCACCAGTCGCGGATCTGGCGGAAATCGTCCCAGTCGAAACCTGCATGGAGGCTGCCGCCAACACGCGCGGCGATCGTCAGGCCGGCGCTGTTGTCACCGAGATAGCCGCGGACGTTCTCGAACTGGGGCAGACGACCGCGCAGCAGGCGCAGCGACCAGCCAGGATGAAGCATGCCTTCCCAGAGATGCCGGGCCGAAGGCCGCAGTGGGATGGATATGCCGTTCCTAAGATCCTTTTCGCGCTTGCCCCCGGCTTGCAGATCAACGGTCACCACCAGCGTCGAATAGCCAAATTCTTCCGCTCGCCTCACCAGTTGGCGATTGAAGTCGAAATCCTTGAGCACATAAAGCTGGAACCACAGCGGCCCCTGTACGGCTCGCGCCATGCCTTCGATGCTGGCCGTGGCCATGGTGGAGAGTGTGTAGGGGATGCCGCGAGCGGTTGCCGCCCTCGCGATGGCAATGTCGGCTCCGGGCCTGACCAGCGCGCAGGAACCCATCGGGCTGATCACGAGCGGTGTCGGCAAGGTCTCGGACCAGAGCGTCGTGGAAACGTTCGGATGCGAAACATCGGTAAGCACGCGCGGCAAAAGTCTGATCTTTTCGAAATCGCTTCGGTTGGCGTTAAGGGTGAGTTCCTGCCCCGCCCCGCCATCGATGAATTCGAAGATGGATTTCGGCAGGCGACGACGGGCAAGCCTGCGAAAATCCTCGACCGAAACCTGGCGATCGAGAGCGCCCATCTCAAGCCTCGCCCTCGTGCCGGTCGGCAATGAATATCCGGCGCATGAGCGTCTGGCCGACCTTGCGAGGTCCAACAAGATCTATCTTCACCTTGATCATCAGTCACGCCGCTGCCGCGAACCGGTCGCAGATCGAGCGGGTTATCTCGCTGGTCGACGCCCTGCCTTTCAGGTCGGCGCTCAGGAGCCCGTTGGCCAGGCAGTCCTCGGTCACGCGACGGATGCGCGCCGCGGCCTGGTTGAGCCTCTCGTCGCCATGCTTGTGGCCGAGCCAGTCGAGCATCGAGGCTGCCGACAGGATCGTCCCATACGGATTGGCGATACCTTGACCGGCAATGTCGGGCGCCGAGCCGTGCGCGGCCTGGAAGAAGCCGTTGGCCGCGCCGATCTCGGCTGAAGGCGCCATGCCCATCCCGCCCACCGTCGCAGCGGCGAGGTCGGACAGGATGTCGCCGAACATGTTCTCGCTGACGACGACGTTGAAATGGCCCGGTTTCAGCACGAGATGCATCGCCATGGCGTCGACCAGCGCGTGCTCGGTCGCGATATCGGGATAGTCCTTCGCCACTTCGTCGAAGACGGAGCGGAAGAAGGCATAGCTGCGCAGCACGTTGGCCTTGTCGCAGCAGGTGACCCGGCGCACGCCGTCACGGGGCGCGCCGCCCGACTGGCGCGCCAGTTCGAAGGCCTTGCGCACGATGCGCACGATGCCGGAGCGGGTCTGCACCAGCGTGTCGACCGCCACTTCGCCGCGCAACAGGGCGCCCGATCCCCGCGCGGCGTAAAGCCCTTCGCTGTTCTCGCGCAAGATGATGTAGTCGATATCGCCGGCCTTCACTCCGCTCAACGGGCTAGGCACGCCCTCGAAGAGCCTGATGGGGCGGACGTTGGCATAGAGATCGAGTTCGAAGCGCAGTCTCAGCGTGAAATCCAGGCCTGCTTCGGTTCCATCGGGATGGACGACGCCCGGCAAGCCGCCCGCACCATGCAGGATGGCGTCCGCCGCGCGGCAGGCCTGGAAGGTCGGCTCGGGAAAGCTCTGGCCGGTCTTCAGGAAATGCTCGGCTCCGGCCGGGTATTCGCTGAAGTGCAAGGGGTTGCCGGGACCAAGCGCTGCTTTCACCACTTGAACCGCTGCGGCGCAGACTTCCGGGCCGATGCCGTCGCCATGCACCACGGCGATTTCGTAGACAGGCTTCATCGCCAACTCCCAAATGGTCTAACGCTCAGATGCACTTGCCGCCGTCGACATTGAGGTCGACGCCGGTGATCATGCTGGCCTCGTCGGAGCACAGGAATGCCGCGGCGTTGCCCATGTCCGCCGGCGTAGACAGCCTGCCGATCGGAATGGTGGCGACGACGCGGGCGCGGTTTTCCTCGCCGGAGCCGATGAAGGTGGACAGAAGCGGCGTGTCGCCGGCAACCGGGTTGATGGCGTTGACGCGGATGCCGAAGGGGGCGAGTTCCACGGCCATGGCCCGGGTGGCGGCAATCGCCCAGCCTTTGGAAGCATTGTACCAAGTCAAATTCGGGCGCGGCGAGACGCCGCCGGTGGAGGCGACGTTGAGGATGGCGCCCGATTTGATGGATTTGAAATGCGCAACGACCGCACGGGCGCCATTGTAGATGGATCGCATGTTGACGTTGGCGATCCGGTCGAACATCTCTTCGTCCATCGTCTCGAGCGCCAGGGGCGGCTGGGCCACGCCGGCATTGTTGACCAGTATGTCGAGACCGCCAAAGGCCGAGCGGGCCAGGTCTGCCGCCGCTTCGAAGCTTGCGAGTGTCGAGACGTCGCCAGTGATTGGCCGCACATTTTTGCCGACTTCGGCAGCAACGCGGGCCGCGGCGGCCTCATCACGGTCCATCAACACGACCCGCGCACCTTCGGTGACGAATTTCCTGACGATGCCTTCGCCAAATCCTGAACCGCCGCCAGTGACGATGGCGACCTTGCCAGCAAGTCTCATATCTGTTCCTCCGTTGCCGGCACCATCGGGGAAGTCGCGTACATTGCACAGTCCGATTATCTGAACGCCCTTTTAGCTTTCCTTGTTTGAGGTCGACCGGCGTGGGAGGCATAGTCGCCACGGAATTGTGAGGAGGAAGGGATGACGCTGAATTTCGACCCGCGGGCGAAGGCCACGGCGCTCTACCACGGCGAATTCCGGCCGATGTTCGTCGGCGGCAGGTGGGTTCCGGCACAATCCGGCCAGGAGATGCAGGCGCTCAACCCGGCGACTGGCGAAGTGCTGGCCACCGTCCCGCGTGGCTCGGCCGCCGACATCGATGCGGCGGTGGCCGCTGCGCGCACGGCTTTCGAAGGGCCGTGGTCAAAATTCTCGCCCTATGAGCGGCAGTGCGTGCTTCTGCGCATCGCCGATCTCTTCGAGACTCATTGGGAAGAGCTCAGCGTTTCCGACACTCTCGACATGGGACTGCCGATCACGCGCACGCTCGCCAACCGGCGGCGCGTCATCGGCATGCTGCGCTTCTATGCGGGCATGGCGACCGCGCTGCATGGCGAATCCATAGACAATTCGATCCCCGGCGAGATCGTCAGCTTCACAAGGCGCGAACCGGTGGGCGTTGTCGGCGCGATCATCCCCTGGAACGCTCCGACCGCCGCGTCGATCTGGAAGATCGCGCCGGCGCTCGCCACCGGCTGCACCATCGTGCTGAAGCCCTCGGAGGACGCCTCGTTGACGCCGCTGCTGATCGCCAGGCTGATGCAGGAAGCCGGCGTTCCCGACGGCGTCGTCAACGTCGTCACCGGCACCGGGGCGGAGGCCGGTGCGCGGCTCGCTGAACATCCCGACGTCAACAAGATCGTCTTCACCGGCTCGACGCTGACCGGGCAGGCCATCGCGCGGGCGGGCGTGACCAACCTCAAGCGCGTTTCCCTGGAACTCGGCGGCAAATCGCCGATCATCGTCTGCCGGGATGCCGACATCGACAAGGCGGTTCCTGTCGCCGCGATGGCGGTGTTCGTGCATTCGGGCCAGATCTGCATCGCCGGATCGCGGCTGTTCGTGGCGCGCGAAATCCATGACGAATTCGTGCGCCGGGTCGCCGAGTTTGCCGGCAGGCTTCGCATCGGCCATGGCATCGAGGCGGAAACCGAAATCGGCCCGCTCATCAATGCCAGGCAGGCCGGCAAGGTGGTGGGCTATATCAAGGCCGGCCGCGACGAAGGCGCGGAACTGATAGCGGGCGGGGCGCGACTGACCGGCGAGCCCTACGACGGCGGCAATTTCATCGCGCCGACCGTCTTCGGCGCGGTGTCGGACAAGATGACCATCGCGCGTGAAGAAATCTTCGGTCCGGTGATTTCGGCGATGCCGTTCGACACGCTCGACGAAGCCGTGGCGCGGGCCAATGCGACGCCCTATGGCTTGGCAGCCGGCATTTTCACCACCCATCTGGGCACCGCGCACAAGCTCGCCCGCCGCATCAAGGCCGGCTCGGTGTGGGTCAACATGTACCACGCCATCGACCCGGCGGTGCCGTTCGGCGGCATGAAGATGTCCGGCTACGGCCGCGAGGGCGGCATCGAACATCTGCATGAATATCTGGAGACCAAATCGGTCTGGATCCAGACCGACTGAGGGTGCGCTGATATTCAGGTGAGGCCGGGCTGCGAATGACGGCGTTCCCGCACTATTCTCGGCGCTCGTGCAAGGTGCCTGTCCGAAGGCGCGATGCTCAGTTTGCCAGTTCGCGCAAATTGGTGCGGATGAGGTTCATCAGCTGTTCGGAGAAGGAGTGGTGCACATAGCCCCGCGCGGTGATGATGCCGACGGAGCGGTGGGCGTCGCGATGGTCGATCGGTACCACTCGCATGCGCTCGTCATTGCGCGAAATGGCGATGCCGGGCACCACGCAGACGCCAAGTCCCGAACACACCAGCGCCACCGCCGTCTGTGCGCTTTCGACCTCGTATTGCGGCTTGAGCTCGATGCCTTCCGCCGCCGTCAGCCGATCGACAAGGCCGCGCACGGCGGTTTTGCGGTTGAGCAGGATGAGCGGATAGCGCAGCAGGTCGGAGAGCAGCAGCTTCTTTTCGCCGCCGTATATTTCCGTGGGAATGCAGGCCATCAGCGGATCGTCGAGGATAGACTCGAACTGGAAGTCCGTCAGGTTTGGCAGTTCGGGGCCGATGTAGAACTCGACCTCCTGCTGTTGCAAAAGGCCAAGCGCGGCCTGCGGCGGGCTCTCGATGACCTCGACGATGCTGCGGGGATAGCGCAACTTGAATGTCGCCAGGATATCGCCCAGCCGGCTTGCCGCGAGCGTCGGGGCGCAGGCGATCTGCACCTTGCCCTTGCGCCGAGCGGCGACCTCCGTCAGCCGGTCGAGGCTGGTCTGCACCTGTGACATCACATTGGCGATCTCCTCGAACAGGATCTGGCCTTCCGGCGTCAGGCTTGCACGCTGTGCGGTGCGGATAAACAGCGAGATGCCGATCTGCTCCTCAAGGTCGCGAATCTGCATCGAGACCGCCGACGGCGAACGATTGCTCTCCTCGGCAGCACGACGGAAGCTGCCGTTTTCGGCGGCAAGCAGGAACGTCTGCAGAAGTTTGAGGTTAATGCTGGGCATATCCGCTCGGGCAGGGTGATCTGGCCCTTTGACCTATTCAGACGCGGAACCGATTGCAAGGCAATAGGGCCGGCCAGACATTGGTCCTGGCTTGACCGGCAAAAGTGTCTTCCTTGTCGGGCCGCTCAATGAACAGCGGCGAACATGACGCGTTCTTCGGTGGCCTCCGACAGCATCATCTCCTCGACCACGCGGCCGCGCTTGACCACCAGAATGCGATCCGAAACGGCGAGAATTTCAGGCAGATAGGACGAGATGACAACGACGGCCATGCCTTGCTCGGCGAGATCGCTGATGAGCTGGTGGATCTCGACGATGGCGCCGACGTCGACACCGCGTGTCGGCTCGTCGAAGATCACCAGCCTAGGCTTCTGGATCAGCGATTTGGCGATCACGACCTTTTGCTGGTTACCGCCGGAGAGCTCGATCATCCGGGCTCGGTCGCTGGTCTGCCGCAGGCTCAGACGTTCGCCCCATTCGCGGGCCAGTTGCCTGGCCCGCGCCAGCGACACCATGGAGACGGGATTGGCGCCCTCGGTCAGTTCACCCACTTGAAGGTTCTCGCCCGCGGTCATGGTTTCGAAGAAGCCGTCGACCTTGCGATCCTCGGTGACATAGACGATGCCGTCGCGCACCGCAGGCCTAGGCACCCGATAGCGCACCGACTTGCCGAGCAGGCGGATCTCGCCGCCGTGGAAGATGTTGCGCTTCAACAGTCCGGCGACGACCTTGGCCATTTCGGTCCGGCCGGCGCCGACAAGGCCGAACATGCCGGTGACCTGGCCCGAAAACACCGAGAAGGAAGAGTTGCGCACCAGGCCGGCGCAGGACAGGTTCTCGACCGAAAGCACCTTGTCGCCATAAGGCCGCGCCGTGCGCTTGACGTCGCCATGCAGCGTTTCGGTGAGCGTGCGGCCGACCATGGCCTGCACGATCGAAGCGCGGGTGAAGCCCTTGGCTTCGCCGGACGCGACGATCTCGCCATCGCGCATGACCGTGATGCGGTTAGCGACAGCAAGCGCCTCTTCCAGCGCATGGGTGATGAAGATGACGGCGATGCCCTCCTTCACCAGCCGCTGCAAAAGTTTGAAGAAGTGGCTTTTCTCTTCGGGCGTCAGCGTCGCGGTCGGCTCGTCGAAGATGATGACGCGGGCCTTGTGGTGGACGGCGCGCGCGATCTCCACCATCTGCTTGTGCGCCGCGCCCAGCGTGCTGACCTGCGCGGACGGGTCGACCTGGAAGCCCATGCCGGCGAGGAACTGCCGCGCCTGAATGTAGAGGCCGCGCAACCGGTTGAACATCTTCTCTTCGCCGAGATAGAGATTCTGCGCCACCGTCATGGCCGGCACCAGGTTGGTTTCCTGGAACACCATGGCGATGCCAGCGCGCAGCGCTTCGGCGGGCGTGGCGAAGGACACATCCTTGCCGTCGAAGGTCATCTTGCCCTCGGTCAGCTTGAAGACACCGGCCATGACCTTGGTCAGCGTCGACTTGCCGGCGCCGTTTTCCCCGAGCAGCGCGTGGATTTCGCCCTTGCGCAGGTCGAAATTGACATTCTTGAAGGCCGGAATGCGCGCGAACGCCTTGGCGGCGCCCCTGAGTTCAATGATGTTGGCGTCCGACATCGCTTAGCCTCGCTTGCCACTGGCGGCGCTCGCCACGCGCACGATCCGCGATCCGCCGCGCGAGGCGACCAGAAGGTCATCGCCCAGCTCGCAGGCGCTCAGCGTCCCGTGCACCTTGCCGTCGGCGCGCGAATGGAAACTCGACAGCGGCTTCATGTTCTGGTCGCAAAGGACCACCAGCCCGTAGGACCTTGTCACCGCATATGGCTTCAGCACGTTCATCTGCTTCAACTGGCTGCCTTGCATGGGCTCGCGATAGTCGCGCCATGAGCCGAGCGACGGCGCCATCCAGTAGGCCTCCGGGACTTCCGCCAGCATGCGGGTGCGGTAGGTCTCCTCGCGCAGGATGAACTCCACCAACTGGTTGCGCACGGAATAGAAGGTCAGCCAGTAGCCGGCGTTGAAGGCCGGAGCGATGCGCGCGGGGTAGGCCGGCAGATGCTCCAGCACGGGCAGCGTCGCCTTGGTGGCAAGGTCGATCGCCAGCACGCGGTGGCGCCAGGCCTCCGAGACGTAGATGCGGTTGGAGCCGGTGGTGGCGATGCCGGCCGGCCAGGCCAAGCCATCCCTGATCAGCTCCAGCCGGCCGTTTTTCAGATCGAGCCGCCAGACCGAACCGGATACGCTCTTCCGCATCAGGTCGCGACGCCAACCGCTCGCCGGCACTGAGGCCGAGCCGTTGGCCACCAGCAAGGTGTTGCTGTCGAGGAAGGTGAGAGCGGTGATGCAGGAGAGGCGCCGAGCCTCCTCGCCCGTCGCCTCGCGCCCGTCATGCAGGCCGCCGCGGATGACGACGCCCTTGCCGTCGATGGCCATCGCGGTCATGCCGCGGGCATGGGCGAGTGCTGTGATCTCGCCCGGAAATTCCTGCAAGGTTTCGGCATGGCCGTCGGCGCTAAAGCGCATCAGCCGGTTGGCGCTGCTTGCCAGGAGGCCCTTTTCGGTGCGCACGAGATTGTCGGCCTCGGCGAGGCCGGCGAATTGGCCGGCTTCCTCCAGTCCTTGGTTGGGCAGCAACGGCCCGTCGAGCGTCGGCACGGTCACGGCCCACTCGCCACGGCCGAGAAAGCGGTCAAGAAGCTGGTTCAAACCGCTCATGACTTTTTGCCCCAGTAGGAATCCGAGCTGAACCAGTCGGGATCGACGCCTTTCAGGGGCAAAGTGCCCATGCGGTTGTTGAAGATGCCGCAGAGATAGAGGATGCCCTTGTGCTCGCGCATAGAGGTGATCATCGGATGCTTCTCGCCGGCCTGGTCCCACAGGCTTTCGAGGATCTGGCCGTTTTCGTCGAAGCGCAGCACGCAGCCGGTGTTGAGATTGGGCATCAGCCACGCATCTTCCGATACGCGCCGCGCCATGCGGCGGCGGAAGCCCGGCATTTCAAGCGAGAGATCCAATGCCGGCGTGCGCATGCCCATCAGGGCCAGCCAGTAGGTGCCGTCGGAGGCGCGGTTGATGTTGTCGGGATAGCCGGGCAAGCCCTCGATGACGCGCTCAACCTGGCCCTTCTTCGGGCCATCGAAATAGTAGCGGCTGATGCGGCAGGCCCAGCTTTCGGCGAACAGCACCGACTGGCCGTCGAAGGCCGTGCAGATGCCATTGGGGAAGACGAGGTTCGACAGCAGTGTGCGTGTCGAACCGGATTTGGGATCATGGACGATGATGCGTCCGTTGCCGCGGCTTTCCAGCGCGTCGGCATACCAGTCATGCATCTCGAAGCGCACTGTCGCTTCCGAGAAGACGATGCGGCCGTCCGGCAGGATGTCGCAGTCGTCGGCGAGCTTCATGGTGGAGTCGTCGACCACCGAGGTCAGTGAGCGGTTGGTCTCGGCGGTCAGCAGTTTTACATCCCCGGCCGGCGAGACCTGGTAGAGGCCCATGCCGGCGACGCAGATGACGAGGTTGTCGTCGCGGTCGAAAGCCATGCCGAGCGGCGAGCCGCCAATATGTGCGAACACTTCGCTGTCGGTGTAGTGCGGCGGCTGGAAGCGCAGGATATCGCCTTGGCGGCTGCCGGTGTAGAGGCGGTCCTGCCGGTCGAAGATCACATCTTCCGCGCCGTCGAGAAAGCCGAGGCCGATGACGCCGACGTCCTTCAACCGGTCGTTCACCGCCATCGGCGCGCCGGGCGCGGTCGAGATCGCCTGCGGCATCTTGGCGAAGGTCGGCGAGATGTAGACGCTGCGCAGGATCTTGTGGCGGTTCTTCACCCAGCGTACGTCGAGAAGCACCGACAAGAGCAGCACGATGCCGAGGATCAGGAAATTGACCGGGCCGGGCACGGCCAGCGCAAGCAGGCTGTTCGACAGGACAAGCACGAAAACGGTGCCCATCAGCGCCTTGGCGACCGAGCCGCGCCCGCCGCCGAGCGAGATGCCGCCGAGCACGGTCGCGGTCAACACCTGCAGTTCGAGCCCGGTGCCGATGTCGGAAGCAGCACTGCCGATGCGGGCCGAGAAGAAGAAGCCGGAGAGCGCCACCAGCACCGAGCACAAGACATAGGCGCTGAACAAGATGAAGCGCACATTGATGCCGGCATTGTAGGCAGAGCGCCGCGCGCCGCCGACCGCGAACAGCCGCCAGCCATAGCGGGCGCGCGACAGCACGAGATGGATGATCAGCGCGATGACGACGAAGACCACAAAGGATGTCGGCACGCCCCAGATCGTGCCGAAACCAAGGAAATCATAGGCCGGCGAATCCGAACCGCTGGTGACGATCCGCGTCGAGACCTGCGGGAAGACGATGTCGAAGGTCGAGCGGTAGATGATGAGCGTCACCAGCGTGGTGAGAAAGGCCCGCATGCGCAGGAAGCCAACCAGGAAGCCGTTGATGGCGCCGCAGACGACGCCGAGGCCCAGGCACGCCAACAGGCCGGTACCAAAGCTCCACTGCTCGACATTCATGCCATAGAGCGTGACCAGCACGGCGAGCGCGAAGGTCGACCCGACAGACAGATCGATGCCGCCCGATACCATGACGATGGTCATGCCGAGCACCACCAGGCCAAGCTCGGCGGTCTGGCCGCTGAGATTGGTCAGCGTCGCCAGATCGAAGAAGCCCGGCACGATCGAGCCGAAGATCGCGCACAAAATGACCAGCGCCGTGAAGGGGATGACGCTGTCGATCCACTTCTTGGTCAGGATCTCCCCGACCACGTGGTCGGGGAGCAGGCGGTAGCGCCAGCGCACAAGGCTTTCGGCCATGCTCATCAAGGAAGTCCGTTACTTGAGCTCGTCCAGCTTCCAGCAATTCCTGCCGGTCGCATTGGCCTTGTCGACGCGGGTGATCGGGCCGAAGAAGATGGTCTTCTCGCTGCCCGCTTGCCGCTCGGGCTGCTGCAGCAGCTCGGAAATCTGCTGTGCGGCGATCTCGGCCTGGATCGGGGCATTAAAGTTGAAGATCACGTCGAGCAGCCCGTTCTTGATGCTCTCGCAGCCCGTGGCGCTGCCGGCGCCATTGGTAACGATCGTCACCTGGTCCTGTTTGCCGGCGGCCGCGACGGCGGCGCCTGCGCCGACCTCGGCATTGTCCCAGATGCCCATGATGCCGCACAGGTCCGGATGCTGCTGGAGGACCGTCTCGGTGATCTGGCGGGCCTTTTCGCTCATGTAATCGGCCGGCTGGTCGGAGACGAGCTGCAGCTCGGGATTGGCCTTCAGCACCTCGTCGATGCCGGTGCGCATGTAGATGTTGGCGGCGCCCGTCTGGACACCGGCGAGCCAGACCACCTTGTGCGAGACGGCATTGGGGCCGGTGCAGTGTTTGGCCAGTTCGCCCATTTCGAGACGGCCCATTTCGATCCAGTCGTTGCCTACATAACTGTCGGTCTGGGTGGCCGACTGCATGTTGACTTGCAGCACCTTGATGCCGGCCGCCTGCGCCTGTTTCAACAGGCGTGCGTAGGTCTGGACATCGGGGTTCTGCACGATGATCAGGTCCGGCTTCTCGGCGATGGCGCCCTGCATGGCGCGGATGCCGGCATTGGTGTCGCCGGAGGGATCGCGCACTTCAAGGCTGAAGCCGTAGCGTGCCGCGTGACGCTGCCACACCACCACCCATGCCTGGTTGAGGTCCATGCCCTGTGAGATCGGCACGAAGATGACCTTCTTGCCCTTGAGCGCCTCGAGATACGTGGAGCGGCCGACCTGGTCGGTTTCCTGCGCCGTGGTGATTTTCGCCGCGCCCAGCAGCGCGAGCGCTGTCATGCCCGCGAACAGGCAGTTCTTGAACAATTTCATGTTTCTCCTCCCAGATTTATGTCTCGGTTCTTGTTTCAGATGTCGCCGCTTTGCGAGGTCTGCTCGTCGCGCGGATTGATGATGGCGTCGATCGCCAGCGCGCCCAGCAGGATCACGCTCTTGATCAGGTTCTGGCTGGTGTAGCTGAAGTTCAGGATCGTCATCCCGTTGGTCAGGATGCCGACCAGAATGGTGCCGACGATGACGTTGCGTACGCCGCCCTGGCCACCGGAGAGGCCGATGCCGCCCAACACGACCACCAGCAGCACGTCGTAGATCAGGCTGGAATTGTAGAGGCGGGTGTCGATGCCGGTGACCAGCCCCAGCATGATGATGCCGGCGGTATAGGCAATGAGGGCGCTGATGACATATTGCGTCACGATGATCGGGCGCGTCGGTAGCCCGGTGGTGCGGGCCGCGTTCGGGTTATCGCCAGTGGCATAGACCAGCCGGCCGAAGCGGGTCTTCCTCAGGAAGAAACCCATGAGCGCGGCCACAGCCGCGAAGATGATCACCGACATCGGGATGCTGAAGATGGTTCCGTTGCCGACGAATTTCAGCCAGCCAATATCGGAGGGGGCATAGAGCACGTCGGACGCAAAGACGATGCGGCCAGAGCCGTAGACCGAGGATGCGATGGCAAGGGTGGCGAAGATCGGCGGAATTTCGGCCACTGCCACCATGACGCCGGTGAACAGGCCGATGACCGCGACCAGGATGGCGCCGCACATGATGGCCAGCGTGAAGTCGACGCCCCAGGTGGAGATCCAAATGCTGAAGGCGACGCCGACCACCATCACCGCCACCATGGTCAGGTCGATGCCGCGCCCGACGACGATGAACCCCATGCCGACGGCCAGCGTGCCGAGGATCGAGACATTCTTGAGAATGGCAAGGATGTTGCCTTGACTCAGGAAATTGTTGAGCGTCGCCGAGAACACCAGGAACAGGACGGCCGAGATCGCGCCGACGACGAGTTCCTGGGACATTTTGATGCCCAAGCGCGCGGTGTCGGATTTGCCCGAACCAGCCAAGTCAGTTCCTCCCTCGCTGCCGGTTTGAACCAGCGGCGTGCCAAAGCGGCCTTGCCCCAGGGGCTTTGCCGCGACGACGTTTCCTCCACAGCCCTAAGCCGGCTGCTTGCGTTAAGACCATCGCGACTCAGGGCGGCAGGGGCAATTTCGATTTTCTGATGCGCTGTGCAGTTCGTCAGTGTGGAGAAAGAGGATGAGGAATCGTCGGTTGTGTCCTCTGCCGGATTTCACCTGCCGCTAAGCTCAGTCCGATGCCGGTAGCGTGCCGCGATCCCGTGACGGTACTTTCTTGAGTGACGGGAGTGTCTGGCCCGGCAGTCAAGCGGCTCTGCTTCCCCAGGTTCCGTCCTATAGGCAGTTTCCCTCGATCATCGCCATCAGGCAATCGCCAGATTGTGTGCCGCTGATGCCCAGATCACGCACGCTGTTCATGTGGTTTCGGTCATTCAGGCGGAGGTCGCAGACAAGGTGCCCCTGCGCGCGCAAGCGCTTTCCGAAGTCGGCGGCCTGCTGGTGAAAAGGTGACGTTTCCTGATCTCCGACGAGAATGGTCGCTGCCGTCTCCGGGTCATGCCACCGCGTCATTGGGGTGAAGGCGGCTGCCTCCTCATCGGTAATTCCGATTAGCGGCTGGAGGAAGGACGTCTGAAGGGGCTTGAGGTCGTAAAGGCCGCCTAGCAGCAGCGCCGCACGTATGCGCGATGGCATTGGCGTCTTTTCGAACAGGAATGTGGCCAGGTGTGCGCCCGCCGAATGACCACTTACGCTTAGCCGGGCCGGGTCACCGCCATGAGCGGCTATATTGTCCAGCACCCATTGTTTGGCGCGCCGGACCTGGGCGACGATTGCCGCCATCCTGAATTCGGGCATCAGCGCATAGTCGACGATGACGGCGATCGCCCCAGCTTTGGTGACTGTGTTCGCTACATACGAATAGTCGCTCCTGGAGAACATGCGCCAGTAGCCACCATGGATGAAGATGTGCACGGGAAGGTCCCTGCGCTCGCCGGGCGGAAAGAAGAGGTCCAACCTTTCGGCCTTGCCCTCGCCATAGGCGATATCAGCCGACATCGGTAGGGTAGCCCGGGTTTCGGCGCTGCGGCTTACTATGTCGGCCACGATATCGTCAAAGTCGGCCACATGGTCGCGCGTGCGGAAAGGGTCGTTTGACATGACTGCCGGTTCAGAAGGTGACGGCAATATATTTAGCCTCCATGAACTCGGCGATGCCGTGGTGCTGGCCGCCTTCGCGGCCAAGGCCACTCTGCTTGACGCCTCCGAATGGTGCGGCCGGATCCGACATCAGTCCTCGGTTGAGACCGATCATGCCGGCCTCGATCCCCGACGCCACCCGCATGCCGCGTCCAATATCGCGTGTGTATATATAAGCGGCCAGGCCATATTCCGTGTTGTTAGCATGTGCGATCGCCTCGGCCTCGGTGTCGAAGCGTGTGATGGGTGCCACCGGGCCGAAAATCTCCTCGTGCGCCATCTCCGCATCGGGCGGCACATCGGACAGCACTGTGGGCGGATAGAAGAACCCTTCTTCCTCCGAAATCGCCCCGCCGCAAAGCACCTTGGCCCCCCGGCCCACGGCGTCCTTGACCAGGCGGTCGATCTTGTCGACAGCCTTTCTGGTGATCATCGGCCCGCATTCTGTGTCTGCATTCGGTCCCGCTCCCACCTTAAGTGCCGCCATGCGCTTGCGGAGCCCGTCGGCAAAAGCATCATAAATTCCCGATTGTACATAGAGGCGATTGGCGGCGGTGCAGGCTTCGCCGGCGTTGCGCATCTTGGCGATCATCGCGCCGTCGAGGGCGGCGTCGAGTTCGGCATCGTCGAAGACGACAAACGGGGCATTGCCGCCGAGTTCCATCGAACACGAAATGACATGCTTTGAAGCCTCGCCGAGCAAGGTTCGGCCGACACCCGTCGACCCCGTGAAGGACAGTTTCCTGACGCGTGGATCGGCGAGCATGGCCGAAGTCAGCGGCCCGGGACTGGTCGTGGTCAGCACGTTGACGACGCCGGCAGGCACGCCGGCTTCGCTGTAGAGTGCCGCCAGCGCATAGGCCGTCAGCGGTGTTTCACTTGCCGGCTTCAGGACGACAGTGCAGCCTGCCGCCAGCGCCGGCGCGATCTTGCGGGTCGCCATAGCGGCCGGAAAATTCCACGGTGTGATCAGCACGCAAATTCCGATCGGCTCATAATCGACCACGATGCGATTGCTGCCGGAGGGCGCGGTGCCGAACTCACCGGTGATGCGGACCGCTTCCTCAGCATTCCAACGGAAGAACTCGGCGGCGTACGCCACTTCGCCGCGCGCGTCGCGCAGCGCCTTGCCATTCTCCAGGGAGATCAGCATGGCAAGCGTTTCGGAGCGTTCGACCATGAGCTCAAAACAGCGCCGAAGGATTTCCGAGCGTTTGCGCGGCGCAGTTTCCCGCCATCCCTTAGCTGCTTTGGCCGCGGCCGCGACGGCGGCGGTGGCGTCCTCGACCGTCGCATCGGGAACCGCCGCGATCACCGCCCCGGAGGAGGGATCGACGACATCGATGAGCCGACCGTCGGAGGACGGCCGCCAAGTGCCGTCGATGTAAAGTCCGTGCGAAAAACCGCGCACGTCATAGCCATCCTGGTCGAGTTGCTGAGCCTTCAAATTCATCGCTTTGTTCCGTTCTTCACATAACGCAGGCGGCGAGGTCGCCGTCATGGGCAGCCTGGACGAGGCGTCGCATCGTGCCGAGATCGAAGGCACGCGGATTGTTCTTGATCAGGCGGTCGATGCCGAGCGCTTGCTCGGCGGTCCAGTCAAGCTTGTCGGCGGGGAGGCCCAAATCCGCCAGTGTCGGCGTAATACCGAT
This sequence comes from Mesorhizobium sp. M0088, assembly GCF_040322895.1. Classification (NCBI taxonomy): domain Bacteria; kingdom Pseudomonadati; phylum Pseudomonadota; class Alphaproteobacteria; order Hyphomicrobiales; family Phyllobacteriaceae; genus Mesorhizobium; species Mesorhizobium sp. M0088. The sequence goes on along the minus strand of NZ_JAMYUI010000008.1, from coordinate 35,907 downwards.
CGCCGCGAACAATCGCCTGATCTCCTCGATTGTGGCGGCTGCCATCTCGGCGGCGGTTCTGGCCTTGGTCTCCAAGCCAAGTGCCGCGCCGATCTCTGCCATCTCGTGAGCGGCGACGCGGCTGTTATAGGTCATCACGTAAGGCATCATTGTCGCCACGCCCAAACCATGGGCGGTGTGGGTGAGGGCGCCTGCCGGGTATTGCACGGCATGCGCCGCCGCCGTGCCGGCGGTGCCGAATGCGCAGCCCGCCGCCAGCGCGCCCATCATGACATCGGCGCGCGCGTCGGCATCGGTGCCGTCGCTGCAGGCTTTCTCCAGGCTCCGACCAAGCAGTTTTATCGCGAGCAACGCGAAATGGTCGGTCAGCGCAGTCTTGCCGATGAAGACATGCTGTTGCGGCAGATTGGGGTCTTCACCGCGCCGCATGGCGGTGAAGGCCTCGATCGCATGGGTCAGCGCGTCAGCGCCGGCGATCGCGGTCAGGCCAGGGGGGCAGGTCATAGTCAGTTCGGGATCGCACAGAGCGACTGCGGCGATAAGGTGAGGGCTCGATATGCCGACCTTGAGCGTCCGGTCCGGGTCGGAAATCACCGCGACCGGCGTCACCTCGGAGCCGGTGCCGGCCGTGGTGGGCACGGCGATCAGCGGCAGTGTCGGACCCGGCACCTTGAACTCCCCGTAATAGTCCTGGAGCTTGCCGCCATGGCTGAGAAGCAGCGTGGTGCATTTGGCGAAATCGAGACAGCTGCCGCCGCCGATGCCGATCACCATGTCCGGTCTGAACCCCTTCGCTTCCTCGACACAGATGCCGACCGTGTCGCGTGGCACGTCGGGCAGAACGCGGTCATGCACAAGGACTTCGATCGAAGCCGACTGAAGGGACTTGATGATGTCGGCGAATACCGCTGTGCCCGCGAAGCGCTCATCGGTGCAGACCAGCGCACGTCGGCCGAACCGGGCGGCGACCGTCGGCAGCACATGGCGCTGCCCTTTCCCGAACAGGATTTCACGCGGCAACCGCAGGGCGGCGAAGAGGGTCATGATCGGTCCTTTGACGGCGGCTGACTGGAAACGGAGGCATTGAACTGGGCTTGGGATCGGACGGTCTAAGAACGTGTCTCTCGCCCCAAAACAATATCCGCTTTAAATCGTATAGGATATAGGATTGCATCGACGAGACCATCGTGTTAGCAGTCCTCACTGTCAAGAGGCAAAATATGCAGACCGCAAACTTACCCGACCCAAGCGACGCCACCATTGGAGTTGGTCGCATCCAGCGCGCCAACAGTCTCGTCGAAGATGTATATGAAGCCATCTTCGCGCAGTTGATGGCGCTGAAGATCCCGCCAGGCTCACGTATTACAGTCGACAGCCTGGTCAAGGAATTCAACGTCTCGCACACGCCGATCCGCGAAGCCCTTGGCCGGCTCGAAGGCGAAGGTCTGGTGCTCAAGACGCATTTGATCGGTTATCGTGCCGCGCCCCAGATCACCCGGCGCCGTTTCGACGAATTATACGAGATGCGTCTGCTGCTCGAACCGCATGGCGCGGCAAAGGCCGCCGCAATGATGGACGAGGCCAAGCTCAATCTGTTGCTCGAAGCCGCCGGCGTGATGTCACGCCGCGAAGGCAAGGATGATCGCGTACGCTATTCGAACTTCGCCAGGCAGGATGCGATCTTCCACGACAAGATCTTGGAGTTTTCTCAAAACGAACTCATCCGCGAGACGTTGAGCCACCAGCACACGCACTTCCACATCTTCCGCCTGATGTTTCATGCACGTGTGACCGAAGAGGCACTTGACGAACACGAGGCGATTCTTGCCGCGTTCGGCTCTGCCGATCCCGATGCCGCCGCAAAGGCGATGCGCATCCATATAGAGCACTCGCGCGATCGCCTGCTCCCGGCATTCGATTGAGGGAACGGATGTCCATTGCCGCGAATATCGCCGGGGAGGGCGGGAGCACGTTGTCCAGCAATGCGCATGGTTCGCTCGAACCGGTGCTGCGCGCCCAGCAATTGTCCAAGCAATACGGCCCGGTGACGGTGTTGTCGGACGTCACCCTAGACGTCCTGCCCGGTGAGATCCACGCCATCATTGGCGAGAACGGTGCCGGCAAGTCGACGTTGATGCGGCTGCTGTCCGGCTATGTCGAGCCAAGCCACGGCACATTGTCGATGAACGGACATGCGGTGAAATTTGCCAAGCCCAGCCAGGCACAGGATGCCGGTATCGCTTTGGTTTACCAGGAGATCCTGCTCACCGAGGGGCTCACGGTCACCGACAATCTGTTTCTCGGGCGAGAGCTTTCGCGTGGCCTTGTCGTGGATGACCGCACCATGCGCCGGCTGGCGGCCGAGAAACTGGCGCAGATCGGCTGCGCGGTCTCGCCAAGGGCACTGGTGCGCGACGTCTCGCTGGCAGACCGGCAGATGGTGCAGATCGCTCGCGCTCTGCTTGACGACTATAAATTGGTTATCTTCGACGAGCCGACCGCCGTTCTGACCGGTGGCGAGGTCGAGCGCCTGCTGGAGATCGTCCTGCGACTGAAGGCTCACGGCATCGCCGTGCTGTATATCAGCCACCGGTTGGACGAGGTGCAACGGGTGGCCGACAAGGTGACCGTTCTGCGCGACGGCAAGATGGTCGGCACCTATCCCGGCAAGACGCTGAGCCAGATGGATATGGCGCGGCTGATGGTCGGTCGCGAACTAGCCGCACTCTATCCTGAAAGGACCGCAGCGCCTTCGGATGTACCGATGCTGAGCGTGAGGAACGCCTCCGTTCCCGGCTATGCGGAGGACGTGTCGTTCACGGTTCACAAAGGCGAGATCCTCGGGTTCGCCGGCATGGTCGGCGCTGGCCGAACCGAACTCTTCGAGGGCATTATCGGCCTGCGCCCGGCGGCCGCCAAGGTCGAACTTGAGGGCAAGTCGATCCATTTCCAATCGCCGCGCGCGGCGATCGACGCCGGCGTCGGTTACCTGACCGAGGATCGCAAGGGCAAGGGACTGCTGCTGCAGGAGCGCCTGGCGCCTAACCTGACGCTGTCGGCGCTCGGTGTGTTCCATCCCGGCCTCTCGATGGGGCGGCGCCGCGAAGCGGAGGCCCTGGAACAGGCCGTGGAGGCATATGACATCAGGCTGAAGAGCCTCGGCGCCAAAGCGGGCCAGCTTTCCGGGGGCAATCAGCAGAAGCTGCTGCTGGCGAAGGTGCTGCTGACCGATCCATCGGTGGTCATTATCGACGAGCCCACGCGTGGCATCGACATCGCCAACAAGGCGCAGATCTATGCCTTCATCCAGGAGCTTGTGGCCAAGGGCAAGGCCTGCATCGTCATCTCTTCGGAGATGCAGGAACTGATCGGCATCTGCGACCGCATCCTGGTGATGCGCGAAGGCCGCATCACCGGCGAGGTCAGTGGCGCCGAAATGACCGAAAGCAATGTGGCGGTACTGGCGACCAGTGGCCCCAAGCCAGGGCCAAAAGCCAAGGGAGGCACAGAATGGCTGTCATGACCGAATCCGCACCCAGGCGTCGCCCCCTCGATCTCAACATCAGTTGGACCGACATCGGGCCCTTTCTTGCGCTGGCAGCTCTGCTGGTGGTCGGTTACCTCATCAACCCCGATTTCCTGTCCGCCACCAACCTCGCCAACGTCATCACCCGCAGCGCCTTCATCGCCATTATCGCGGTCGGCGCGACTTTTGTGATCTCGTCCGGGGGGCTCGATCTTTCCGTCGGCTCGATGGCCGCCTTCATCACCGGCATCACCATCATGTTCATGAACGCGGTGGCGCCGCATGCCGGCATCTGGGCTATTCCCGCCGGTATGGCGGTGGCGATCCTGGTCGGACTGCTGTGCGGGCTTGCCAACGGCCTCATCGTCACGGTCGGCAGGATCGAACCATTTATCGCCACGCTGGGCACGATGGGGATTTTCCGGGCGCTGATAACCTATCTGACCGACGGCGGCACGATACCGATCGACCGGTCGCTGCGCGAGGCCTACCGGCCTGTCTATTTCGGCACGGTTGCCGGCATCCCGGTTCCAATCCTCATATCCGTCGCCGTCGCCGCGGTCGCATCCTTCATCCTGTACAAAATGAAATACGGCCGTAAATGCGCGGCGGTCGGCGCCAATGAGGATGTCGCCCGCTATTCCGGCATCTCGGTGATCAGGACACGGACCGTCGCCTATATCGTCCAGGGTGTCTGCGTGGCGATTGCCGCGATCTGCTACGTGCCGCGCCTGGGCGCCGCAACGCCGACGACCGGACAGCTTTGGGAACTGCAGGTCATCACAGCCGTGGTGATTGGCGGCACCGCATTGCGCGGCGGCAAGGGCCATGTGTGGGGAACAGTCGCCGGCGCCGTCATCCTGGAGCTCATCGCCAACCTCATGGTGCTGTCGGACTTCGTCTCGGAATACCTCGTTGCCGCTGTTCAGGGCGTCATCATCATTATCGCCATGCTCATCCAGCGGTTTTCGAATTCGAAATAGCGCCGCGTCCGGACCACGCGGATTAACGTTCTTGTAGGTCCAAGGGAGAAGACAATGTTCAGTAGAAAATGGATTGCGGCGGCGACACTGGGCGCGCTGCTGCTGGCCGGCCAGGCCATGGCGCAAGATAAGAAGGTCATCGCGGTGTCGATACCGGCAGCTGACCACGGTTGGACGGCGGGCATCGTCTATCACGCGCAAGCGGCGGCCAAGGAAATCAACGCCGCGTTCCCGAACGTCGAAGTGGTCGTGAAGACGTCGCCGTCCGCGGCGGAGCAGGTCAGCGCGCTTGAGGACCTGTCGGCCAGCCGCAAGCTGGATGCTTTGGTGATCCTGCCTTACAGCTCGGAAGAGCTGACCCAGCCGGTCAAGGCTATCAAGGACATGGGCACGTTCATCACCGTCGTCGATCGCGGTCTGACGGACGCCTCCGTCCAGGATCTTTACCTCGCCGGCGACAATATCGCGGTCGGCACCAACACAGCCAAGTTCATGATCGACAAGCTCGGCGGCAAGGGCGACGTCGTTGTGCTGCGCGGCATTCCGACCGTCATCGACGACGAGCGCATCAAGGGCTTTCAAGACACGATCAAGGGCACTGATCTGAAAGTCCTCGACATCCAGTACGCGCATTGGAACAGCGACGAAGCCTTCAAGCTGATGCAGGACTATTTGGCCAAGTACCCCCATATCGATGCGGTGTGGGCCAATGACGACGACATGCTGCTTGGCGTGCTCGAGGCGGTCAAGCAGTCGGGCCGGACCGATATCAAGCTGGCGCTCGGTGGCAACGGCATGAAGGACATCGTCAAGAAAGTGATCGACGGCGACGCCATGACGCCGGTCGAGACGCCATATCCGCCGTCGATGATCAAGACCGCGATCTACATGACCGTCGCCAACCTGATCGGCCAGGCACCTGTCCGTGGCACCGTCAAGCTCGACGCGCCGTTGATCACCCAGGCCAACGCCAAGGAATACTATTTCCCGGACTCGCCATTCTGACCCTACCCGATTTCACCGAAAGGCAGGGCGCGGTCTGCGCCTTGCGTTGCTCAAAACACAGAGAGGAAGAGCCATGCCAGGCAAAAAAATACTGATGCTGACCGGTGAGTTCACCGAAGAATACGAGATCTTTGTCTATCAGCAGGCGATGGAAGCCGTCGGTCACACCATCCACGTGGTATGCCCGGACAAGAACGCCGGAGATCTGATCAAGACCTCGCTGCACGACTTCGAGGGCGACCAGACCTACACTGAAAAGCTCGGCCACTATGCGCTGATCAACAAGACTTTCTCGGAAGCCGAGAGGCAGCTCGATCAATATCATGCCGTCTACTGCGCGGGCGGCCGCGGCCCGGAATACATCCGCACCGACAAGCGCGTGCAGGCGATCGTGCGTCATTTCCACGAGGCCAAGAAGCCGATCTTCACCATTTGTCACGGTGTGCAGATCCTGATCGCTGTCGACGGCGTGGTGCGTGGCAAGAAGGTCGCAGCACTCGGCGCCTGCGAGCCTGAGGTGACACTGGCGGGTGGCACCTATATCGACCTGTCGCCGACCGAGGCCTATGTGGACGGGACAATGGTTTCGGCCAAAGGCTGGACGGCGCTTGCTGCGTTCATCCGCGAATGTTTGAAGGTGCTGGGAACGGAAATCCGCCACGCATAAGCTTCTGGAACCGACGCATTCGCCAAGGGATGCGTCGGTTCCCTTCAACAGCGCTTCCATATCCATCAATTCGGTCGGGATCGCGGCTCCCGAGCGCACCGATATAGGCGAGATGCTCAGGGATTGCCGCCTGGTTGCGCTGCTTTCGTCCTGCCTGTGCCGGCGCGCGGCGTTGTTTCAGCGTCCGGATTAGGGGTCGTGTCGTCGACCGTGCGGCCCGTCGTCGCCCCGAGCGATCACGCTCGGTGCCGAGGTCCGGTAAACAAGTTCTCATAAAACCTTCTGACAACCGTTCGATCGGCGCTCAGGCGCACGCCACCAGAAATCGGGTGCGCTTGAGTTCAGTCCTGCGCCAGTGAATCTGGCATCGCGGACAACCCCAAATGGTTTCCCGGCGTCCGGGGTTGGTCATCGGCCTGACGAAAAGAACGGCGTCTAGGAACGATTTGGGCCGGCTGTCGTTGCCTAACATTAGGTATCCCTTATGGATGTTGCGAAATGCCGCTGTGTCAGAATCTATGCCCTCTTGAAATGACGTTCAAATGTCCGCGCTGCGGATTGGCTTTGCTGAAACCCGGGCGCTGGTTCCAGGTTGCATCGAAATATCGCTGCGAGGGCTGTCACAGCGAGATCCGGATTACCTATCCCGACAAGATTGCACTGTTCCAGAAGCATGCGGCGCAGCGCGAGGCTCCACCTCCGCCAAAGCATAGCTCAGTCCTGACCAAATCATTCAGCGGCTAGGCCATGGTCCTGCCAGGGGCGGCGGGGCGACTGAACGCTGACTGCCGGCGGCAGGTTGCCTGTTGCATGGAACGAAATCCGTTCCCTGCGGTTGGAAGGTCATGCCTCCAGCTACACGCAATTGAACCGGCCATGCCCTGCAGTCAGGAGCAGTGATGCAAACATACCTGGTAGAGCAAATGGAAGGGGACGACGTGGTTGCGGCGAGTAATGTCAATGCGTCCAGCCCGTTCACGGCGGCGACTATATCAACAGGACGCCAGGTTACCCTGCGGACATGGGAAAACAACTGGGTTCGTGTCACGGATGAGCTTGGAGGGGAAGTATTCGCATACTGCTTCGTTTCAGGCACTGGCGGAGCGGACCGCAGCGCACAGCCCGACACTTCGGTAAGGTAGCACAGCCGAGCGAGCGCAGGCTGGCATGCTCAACTTCGAACGATTTAAGCGATCAAGACTGCCTCGCGCATCATCCGAATGATTGATGAAAAGATCATGCCGCGGGGCGATAAGCGGCAACAATCCTAGCGTGGGGCCCTTATGTCTCTGGCGCATTTAGAATCTTCGAGGGCGATTCAAACGGTGCAGGCTGACTACCAAGCGGTGGTCTCTTGTCGATGGTCAAAAGTTCCCGATCATGCTCTTGACGAGGGCGGGCCCGTTCTACGTCTGCATCAACGGATGGGAACTGGCTTCGTCGATATTCCGGTCTTTGATCACCTGAGGGAAATCGCCGGGCGTTATTCCGAGAAATTAGCCGCCAGCGACGGCACCAACCGACTGACCTATTCCGAGCTTTTTCGGGCGGTCGAGGCCTTGGCCAGCCGGATTGAAGCCGTCGTTCCCGACGGAAATGCGGTTGGAATACTTCAGGCCAACTCGGTCTGGTACACCGTTGCCATGCTGGCCAGCATGGCATCCGGTCGACCGTCGGTGCCGCTTAACGTGCGAGATCCGGACTCGCGCATCAACGAAATCGTCGCCGACGCGAGGCTCTCCGCCATAATTGGCGACAAAGGCCTCCACGGCCTTGATCTGCCCCAGCACGTTGCCCGGATCGATATAGCGCAATCGTTGCAGGCAACGCTTCGTCCAGCTGGACACCGTACCGTTTCTGTCGATGCACCGGCAATCGTGCTTTATACCTCCGGCAGCACGGGCCGCCCCAAGGGAATTGTCAACAGCCAGCGGAGCTTGCTGTGCCGGGTGCAGCAATATGTCGACGCGTGCCACATCAATGCGCAGGATGTTTTCCTGCCCCTGACCGGCCCGGCAACCATCGCCGGTTGTCGGGAAATACTTGCCGCTCTTCTTACGGGTGCTACGTTGCAGCTTGTGGAGGTCGAAGCCGTCGGCCTGCGCGCGGTTCGCGGCCGCATGCAATCGGAAGGCGTGACGATCACCTATCTGGTGCCGGCATTGCTTCGCGCTCTCCTGGCGGATGAGCCCGCGGACGCCTTTGGTTCACTCAGGGTTGCCCGAATTGGAGGCGAGAAGGTGTCCTCGGCCGACATCCGCCTGGTGCGCAAGGCTGTCCCGCCAACTTGCCTGGTGCAGATCGGCTATTCATCGACGGAAACGACTGGATCGCAGTGGTTCTTGCCGCACGATTGGCCGGAATTCGATTCCTCAGCTCCCGTCGGTTGGCTGCTTCCGGGTATCAGCTTCGCGATTGTCGATGAAGAGGGTTACCCGGTTCAGCCCGGCAAGATCGGAGAACTGTTGATCAGAAGCCCGTATGTCGCACTCGGATATTGGGAAAACGGGGCAGTCGTTCCGTTTGAAATAGATCCCGACGACCAGACGCTTCGTATCTTTGCGACGGGCGATCTTGTGCAAATTGGGAGTGATGGCCTGTTGCGGATCATCGGTCGCAAAGGGCGCCAGATAAAGGTCAATGGGCGGCGCGTTGAGCCGGCCGAACTCGAACGGGTTCTGCGTGGCGCGCCGTCGGTGAAGGATGCCGTGGTTATCGTCACCCCGGCGAATGAACTGGTTGCGTTCGCCGTCCCGCACGGCGGGGCGGGAGCCAGTTTTTGCGACGAGCTGCGCCAACTTGCCAGGACAAAATTGCCGCCGGCGCTTTGCCCGCTGCGGCTCCATGCAAGCGCCGAGATACCGCGACTGGCCAGCGGAAAGATCGATATGGCAATGCTGGCTGCAATCGACCTTTCGGTTCGGGAAACAACGCCCCCACCGCAAATCGCCCATGCGGGAAATGAAGTTCCTGCTCATCAGATAGTACGGCGTGCCTGGACCAAGGTCCTTAAGACGCGGGTCGCCTTGGGGTGCTGGGATGAAGCGGGGGGAGATTCGCTTAAGCTGCTCCATTGCGTGATGGAAATCGAAAGCGCGATCGGGCAGGAGCTCGGATTGGAAGCCTTCACGGTTGGAATGAGCTTCGATGAGATGGTTGCAGCGGTCATTTCCGCTCAACGAGGCGGAGAGCACGCGCCCGCCTGGAAACACGAGCCTCCGCTGCTTTTCCTTTTCCCCGGGTCGGTCGGCTATGGTCCGAGCCTTGCTTCGTTCGCATCGGCAATAAGCAAGGTCGCCAGGGTATCTCCCATCAGATATCCGGCCCTGGGCACGATCCTGCAAGGTCAGAACACTGTCGCCGCAATGGTCGAAGCTGCAATCGATCATATCAACCGCGTGCAGCCGACCGGCTGTGTTCGCCTGCTTGGCCACTCGCTCGGAGGAGCGGTCGCTTTTGAGGTTGCCGCGCGTCTGCTTGATCAAGGGCGAGCGGTAGCGTTCACGGGCATTCTGGATACCAGTCTGGTTGGCGAGCGCAGCAAGCGTTGGGAGACCATTACCCGGACATTTCACCGGATCCGAACCAATCGTATATCGGCTAGTCGGGTGGCGTGCCGCGCGCTTGCCAAGGTCGCGGTCAAAATGCACTGCGAATCCCGGCTTGCCAGCTTCCTCGACCGCTATGCCGAGGGTCAGTTCAACCCGACGAGCTTCAGAACCAAACTGGAACTGCAGGAGGTTCTGCGGGCGCGCGCCTTCTTCCAATGGCTGGCAGAACCCAGGCCGATACTGCCGATCACCGGCACCTTGTTCCGTTGCGCGCGGCCCGGAATGCCGCTTGCACTCGGGTGGGACCGGGCATTCGTCCATCTGGACGTCATTCCGATCGCCGGCACTCACATCGACATGGTCGTGGAGCCCCATCTGACCATCAATCGCCCGCTCATCGAAAACGCTGTGACCGAGACCTACTCTTCAGTCGAGTCACGCCAACAGGAGGCAGTGTCATCGACCTGATCGGGGAATTCAGCAGCGATGTGCTGGCGCTCGATGCCCGGCTGGAGATCGATCGCATCGTCGAGACTTTGCGCGAACAGGTTCTCGGCACACAACGGCGTCGCGGAGTGGTCGTCGGGCTCTCCGGAGGCATCGACAGTTCGGTCGTCGCAACGCTTTGCGCACGGGCGTTCGGGAAGGACAAGGTGCTCGGCCTGTTCATGCCGGAGCGCCATTCGTCAGGCGACTCGTTGAGGCTTGGCCGCAGCGTCGCCGGGCAGCTTGGCATCGACACAATCCTTGAAGATATCGAGCCGGCGCTTGAAGGCATCGGCGCATACGCCCGACAGATCGAGGCCATCCGAACTGCCGTCCCTGGATATGGCGAAGGCTGGAGATGCAAGCTGGTCATGACGTCGGTGCTGGAGAGCAGCGGCCTCAATATCACGCGCCTTACGGTCGAGGATCCGCACGGAAAGATCGACACCGTGCGTCTGTCGCCGGCGGCTTACCTGCAGATCGTCGCTGCCACCAACTACAAGCAGCGGGTTCGCAAGATGACCGAGTATTATCATGCGGACCGCCTCAACTATGCAGTGGCAGGCACGCCAAACCGGCTCGAATATGACCAGGGCTTCTTCGTCAAACAGGGCGACGGCGTCGCCGATGTGATGCCTATCGTCCATCTCTACAAGACCCAGGTTTACCAGCTGGCGGAATATCTCGGCATTGACAAGGAGGTGCGAACAAGGCCGCCGACCACGGACACGTTTTCCATGGCGCAAACCCAGGAGGAGTTCTACTTCGCCTTGCCCTATCAGCTGATGGATTTGTGCCTCTACGGCATGAATCACGGAATTTCGGCCGGCGTGGTTGCCGCCGCCGCCGGCCTCACTGCCGCGCAAGTCGAGAAGGTCTATAAGGATATCGTCAGCAAACGCCGCGCCGCCCGCTATCTTCACGCACGGCCGCAGCTGCCCGCTGCGATGGACAGGGATTGACCCATGTGCGGCATCGCCGGAATTGTGGCGCTGAACGCGGCTGCGGAGCCTCCTTCACGAGCCGCGCTTCTACGAATGGCAGCCGCGCTCTCCCATCGCGGTCCGGACGAAAGCGGCCTTTACCGCGACAGGCGAGCGGGGCTGGCGCATACCCGCCTGTCGGTCATCGATCTCTCGACCGGACAGCAGCCTCTCGCCGACACAGGCAATACCACCTGGATCGTCTTCAACGGCGAGATCTTCAATTACGTCGAGCTGCGTGACCAACTCATAGTCCTGGGACATCGTTTCCGCACCCGCAGCGATACGGAGGTCGTCGTGCATGCCTACCGCGCCTGGGGTGTGGGCGCGTTCGAGCGGCTGAACGGGCAATGGGCACTCGCCATTTGGGACTCGCTGACAGGCCGCCTCGTCCTGTCGCGCGATCGGTTCGGCATCTGCCCGCTGCATTTGTGCGAACACGCTGGCCGCCTGCATTTCGCCAGCGAAGTTAAGGCCATCTTCGCAGCCGACCCGGCGATACCGCGGGCCTTCGATCCGGCGGGGGTCGACCAGACTTTCACGCTGTGGACGGTCGTACCGCCGCAAGGCGTATTTCAGGGGATACAGGAACTTACCCCCGGCCATGTCCGCATCTACGACAATGGCAGCGTTCGTGAGCACGCTTTCTGGAAACCTTGCTATCCCGAGAGCGAGGACCTGGCCCATGGCACCTTCAGGGGCTCGCTGGAGGATGCGGTGGACGAAGTGCGCGGCGCCTTGCAGGCCGCGACGGCGCTTAGAATGGTCAAGGCGGACGTGCCGGTCGGCTGCTACCTTTCCGGCGGGCTCGACAGCTCACTTGTCGCCATGCTCGGGAGGCGCTTCGCCGGCGCGCCGCTCCAGACTTTCTCGTTGCGTTTTGCTGACGCCGAATATGATGAAACCCGTTACCAGCGGCTGGTTGCCGGTGCGAGCGGCGGCGAGCACCACGAGGTGATGGTTTCGCGCGGTGACATCGCCGACATCTTCCCGGATGTGATCCGTCATGCCGAGCGTCCGATTCTCAGGACCGCGCCGGCGCCGTTGTTCCTTCTCTCGAGGCTGGTGCGCGAACATGGCATCAAGGTCGTGCTGACCGGCGAGGGGGCCGACGAGATGTTCGCCGGCTACGACCTGTTCCGTGAAGGCAAGGTCCGCCGCTTCTGGGGGCGGCAGCCCGCATCCGCCCGACGCGCGCGACTGCTGGAACGCCTGTATCCTTATCTGAGCCGCTCGCCGGTCAAGCAGCAGGCGATGGCGCGCCAGTTCTTCGGACACGGTCTCCATGCATATAGTGCGCCCGGCTTCGCGCATGATACCCGCTGGCGCACCACCAGCGCCATCAAACGGCTGTTCTCGGCCGACATGCACGCCGAAGCGGCGCGCTACAACGCAGTGGCGGACCTGCTCGCCCGCCTGCCCGAAGAGTTCCAACGATGGGGTCCTCTCGCGCAGGACCAGTATCTTGAGATCAGGACGCTGATGTCGGGCTACCTGCTCTCCTCTCAGGGTGACAGGATGCTGATGGCTCACTCCGTCGAAGGGCGTTTCCCGTTCCTGGACGACAAGCTCGTGGCCTTGGCGAATTCGCTTCCGGCCGACTACAAGCTGCGCATTCTGGATGAGAAACACGTGCTGAAGCGTGTGGCGAAATCGATCGTGCCCGAGGAAGTCGTGGCTCGCAAGAAGCAACCCTACCGGGCGCCCAACGCACTTTGCTTTATGGGCGATAGCGCACCCGCCTATGTCCGCGAAGCACTCTCTGAGACTGCCCTGCGCGCGGCGAATGTCTTTGATCCGAACTCGGTCGCGCGCCTGCTGGACAAATGCGCTGCCAAGACCGGCGATGGCGATCTGTCCAACTCGGACAACATGGCGTTGGTCGGCGTGCTGTCGACGCAGCTCCTCCATCAGCAGTTTGTCGCAAGCCGTCCATCAAGCGGGCGTGCGGTCGACCTCAGGATAGATGTCGATCGCCTGCACAGGGAAGAGGTGCTGGTATGATGCATGGCGCCGTCCCTCTGCTGCACGACTACCTCAGCCATTCGGCCGGCCGGCTCGGCGACAAGGTGGCGCTGGTGTGCGGCGGGCACCGGCTCGCCTATGATGAGCTTGAGACACGTTCCAACGCGGTCGCCCATCATCTCGTCACGTCCGGGGTCGCCCCCGGTGACCGCGTCATGATCTTCGCCGACAACACCGTCGAGACCGTGGTCAGCTTCTGGGCGGTTCTCAAGGCGAGCGCCGTTGTGTGCATCGTCAATCCGCTCACCAAGAGCGACAAGCTGGGGTATTTGCTCAACGATTGCCTGCCGGCAGCATTGATCACCGACAAACATTTGCAGGCAATCTTTACTGAACCGGCGCGTAACTGTCCGTCGCTGCGGCGGCTCATCGTCTCCGGTCCGATGGACGTCGCCGACCTCCGGGGATTGCCGCATGCCGTGCGCTGGGATGAGGCGGCTGCCGGCCACGGCAAAGCGCCGGCCCGCCGCCGCATCGATATCGATCTCGCAGCCATCATCTACACGTCGGGCTCGACCGGCGAACCCAAAGGCGTGATGCTGACGCACAGGAACATGATGGCAGCCTGCACGTCGATTGCCTCGTACCTCGAACTTGGCGAAGACGATGTGATCCTCAATGTCTTGCCCCTGGCCTTCGACTACGGCCTCTATCAGATGATAATGGCATTCCGTACCGGGGCGCGCTTGGTCCTCGAGCGCTCGTTTGCCTTCCCCGCACAGATACTTGCGATCATCGAAAGGGAGAGAGTTACAGGCTTTCCCGGCGTGCCAACCATCTTTGCCGCGCTGTCGGATCTCAAGACGCTGAAGGCAGATGATTTTGCAAGCATAAGGTATGTCACGAACACTGCCGCGGCACTGCCGCTCAAGCACATTCGCCTGCTCCAGGAACTGTTTGCCGATGCTCGCATCTATTCGATGTACGGCCTGACCGAATGCAAACGCTGCACCTATCTTCCGCCGGAAGATCTTGCGCGAAAACCGTTGAGCGTGGGGATCGCCATCCCGAACACCGAAATGTGGATTGTCGATGAGGATGACCGAAGGGTCGGTCCCAATGTCGTCGGCCAGCTGGTCATTCGCGGGGCAACGGTCATGAAGGGCTACTGGGGTAAGCCGGAGGCTACCGCGAGGAAGCTCAAGCCTGGCCCTTTGCCCGGCGAGCAGGTTCTGTACACCGGCGACTACTGCCGAATGGACGAGGAAGGCTACCTCTATTTTGTCGGCCGCAGCGATGAGATCATAAAATCGCGGGGAGAAAAGGTGGCGCCCAGGGAAGTCGAAAACGTGCTGATGGAAATCCCGGGAGTACGGGAAGCCGCGGTCGTTGGAGTTCCCGACGACCTGCTAGGGCAAGCAGTGAAAGCGTTTGTCGTCATGGAGCAAGGAACGATCATGGGCGAAAAGCAGCTGCGGATGGAATGTCAGAAGCGGCTGGAAAACTTCATGATTCCGAAGTCCATCCAGATTGTGTCCAGTCTACCGATGACGGACACGGGCAAGCTCAAGAAAATAGCGCTTTCATAAAGCGACACCTGGAAATCATTTGGATCGGAGGCCAATTCAATGCTGAGCACGAACAACAGAATTGACACCTACAGCGATCAGATACGCGCCTTTCTGGCGTCAAACTTCTACGTGGCCGACCCGCGTGCGCTGGAGGTTGAAACGTCGTTGCTCGACCAGGGCATCATAGACTCGACTGGAGTGCTTGAAGTTATCGGCTTCGTCGAGGAGACATTCGGCATCACTGTCGAGGACAGCGAACTTCTGCCTGAGAATTTCGATTCCATCCAGGGAATTGCACGTTACGTCCTCAGCAAGGAAAACTGATCGCCGGGCTACGGTTTAAGGGCGTCTTCCCAACCGAGCGCGCAAACCCATGGCGCGGCTCACGCTGGCGCTTTGGCCCGTGCACAAACCACCCTGGCTTCACCGGCTTTGTTTGCAACCGTGCGAATGCTCTCGTAGGCTTTGGAACGCTCAACCAAACTCATGACCTGCCGGTCCTGGCCAAGCCCGACCTCGAAAAGCAGCATGCCACCTTGCCGCAGATAGCGCCGCGCCTCCTTGATCACCCGCATGTGAATGCTCAGGCCGTAAGGCCCGGCAGCGAATGCCTCACGTGGTTCAAGTTCCATCAGGTGCGCGCGGTCGTTTTCGAGCCGCTTCTCGGAGATGTAAGGCGGGTTGCAAACGACCAGATCGATCGTGCCTTCGAGCTCCAGACCCGAGAAGGAATTGAACAGGTCGCCCTGCAGCACCGAAATGCGCCCGGCCAGGCCAAGATGGGCGACATTCCGGCAGGTGGTTTCGACACAGCTGTCAGTGAGATCGCTCGCCCAGACGCGCGCGGTGGGGACCTTGTATCCAATGGCGCAGGCGAGATTGCCCGCTCCGCAGCACATGTCCACGACACGCGGGACCGGCCGATTAAGTTCACGAAGCACATTGAGGGCGGTGCTGCCGAGCAATTCCGTCTCCGGGCGAGGGACGAGCACGCCGGGCGCGACAACCAACTTCAGCCCCATGAAGCCGATGCGGCCGGTGATGTAGGCGCTGGCGACATCTATTTCACCAATCACGACAACCCCGCTTTCTTGATTTTCCCATGCCCGATTTCTCGACGCCCGGTCTTCATGCCGTGAGGCGAGGCATCAGCCTCATCGTTCCCGGCTCGGTTCACGTCCGCGTAGCTACTGGATCGCCGCACTCTGCAGGTCGCTGCTGAACCTCACCTCGATCGTGTCTCCAGGCGCGACCTCAGTGTCCTGGTCGACCGGTCGACCTCTCGACGCGTCGCCGGCTCCACCGGTTATTGTGATCCGCGCCTGGAAGGTTTCGCCGGCGACCGGCAGCGGAAGAGCGGACGCCCCTGATGGCTGAAGCTTCTGGCTGGCTGCGTGGAGCCTTGCAGTGGTCTCGGCGAGGCGAAGGTCGGTGTCCCTCAACTCGTTCAGAAGGCCGATCCTTCGTTGATTTTCATTGCGTTCCTGCTGCCTGACGAAGTCTTCCTGCTGGCGCCGCGTTCTCATGAGTTCGACCGAGGTCTCGAGCGCCCGGCTCGACGACATCAGCACTGCACGTCTGACGTCGGCGAGCCTGCTGTTGGTCAGGTTGCCCGATTCGAACGATTTGGTGACCCGCGCCAGATCGTCCTCATCCTGTTTCACCGCTGCCGCTTCCGTCTGCTCGCGCTTGATCAGAACCTCGACCTCAGCCTCGGCATCCTTGGCTGTCTTGTCGAGATAGCTTTGCTCCTGTTGAAAATTGTTCAGCGAAATTCTGAGACCCTCCGCTTCCGCCTGCGCGACCGCCGATATCAATACATTCGACAGGGGCGAGCCCTGCGGCGGCTGCATGTCAAATTCTGCCTGGTTCTGAAGTTCGGCGCGGATGCGGGCGCCATGAAAGTAGTCCCTGATGTAATCCCCCCAGATCGACTCGTAGTCGCGTCGCAGATCAACGGGATCAGGTCCGCTTTGGCTTGCCCGCGACCGCAGAAGGCTGAAACCGCCGGCGACCGCAATCGCCTGCCGGACTGTCATGAGTGGCCGGTAAGCCTGCTGCCCTGGCGTCAGCACATCGCCAGTCACGTAGATCGGGCGGTACTCCGCGATCACGGCCGTGACGTCGCTCGGCTTGATGACGATCATTTGCTCCCGTCCATCAGGCAGACGCTGGTGGACGATCTTGGTTGGCAGCACCGCTTCCATGCGCGTCTGCAATTCGGCCGGCGTCAACCCGCCAACCGGGATCATCCCGAACTCGGGCAGCGCGATCGAGCCATCCATCTGGACAACCGCGCGTTGCGTTCGTTCCGCTATGGAGGCAATTCCTATCTCCACCGTGTCGCCGGGGGAGAGCTTGTAAGCCACCGGCGCTTCGGCCGCGGTTGCGCTGCTCAAGGCCAGGCACCCGGCAAGCGCTGCAAAGGAAATTCGGCTAATGAAGGCCATTGATGGCAATCTCCCCTTGTTTCAGATCCGGCTGCTGCGGCCAATCGAGATGGGCGACGAATTCGTAGACCGGCCCGCCCGGCACCCCCCAATTGCTCGACCAGATCACTTGCGACCCATCGGGGGACGGGGAGGCGTGTGTCTCGCTCCAATAGTCGAACGGAGCGTTTCGCGTCTGCACGATCCGTCGGACCTCTCGACTGCCGTCGACACGCAGCGCGATCACCTCGCGCGAGTATGGAGCCCAGTCCGGCTGGCTTCGAACCTCCTCGGGATTGCCCCCGTAACTCATAAATGCCCATTCGGGCCTGTCCAAAGCACGCAGCGATGCATGCTCGGCCTCGCCGAACTTCATGAGCGACATGACCTTTCCATCTGACAGCCGACGCTTGATCACCTGATATTTGTCGGGGCTGGATTTGCTGATTCCGACGTAAATTTCGCTACCATCCGCGTCGAGAGTCATATCGCCATGGCCGGGCCGATGATGGTCCTTCCACGTCTGGCGCAAGGTGCCGTCGATTGCGAAAATGGCTCGCTGCTCGGTGCCGTCGGCCAGGTTTTGAAAACACAGGATGTTTTCTCCAAGCGGAGAAATGGTGCAGGAACTGGTCGTTCCAGCAACCTGGGCGAGACCGATGTCCGGGTATTTCAGACGCCGGTCGAGGTCATATGCGAAGACGACGGCAGCACCATCATCGCGGGTCGCGCGTACGGCAATGCGGCTGCCGTCACGACTTGGATTTCCCTTGGACGGGCCGAATTTAAGATCCCGATATTTCGCAGCGGCAAAAACTATGTCCTCACGATTGCTGCGGGGCGCCCAGGTCGAGATATTCTGATCATCGACACAAATCATCAGGTCCGCGTTCCGAGGGTGCCATTCGCACTCACCCGGCTTGTTGCGATGGAACAAAGGAACGTAGTTTTTCCCGTCGAGGAAGCACATGCCGTTGCAGCCGTTCATGAGGACGAGGAGGCTCTGATCGGCATTCCACGCTTGCGCGCTCGAGTACCGATGACTGCAATATATTTTGCCGCAGACAATTCCGCCGCCAAGAGCTCCGGGCTTGGTGATCCGAGTGAAGCTGATCCCTGTCGCCGGATCGGTTGCAGGTTTCAGGTAAGCGGGCAGATCCATTGCCGGCTCCGTGCCTGCCGCACCGCTCGGCCGGTTTCCGGCTGTGTGTAGCGCCAGCAGAGCGGCCATCAGCAGCACAGCCGGTATGAGCCGCGGAAAGGTCATGTCATATAGCTCATTTCGCGACGGACGCGGCCCTCGCTGAGGCGCGAACGCCACCACTCGATGGTTCTTTCCAGACCGTCACGCAGGCTTGTATGCGCCCGCCATCCGACTTTACTTTCAAGGTTCGAGGAATCGGCGAGCAACGCGCGAACCTCGGAGTTCTGCGGCCGCATCCGGCTTTCGTCGCGACGGACCGGTTTCCTGGTGCCACTCAACTCGAGCACCAACTCCAAAACGTCCGAGACACTGACGGCGCGCTGGCTGCCGGCATTGTAGGCATGGCCAAATTCAAGCTTGGCGGCCCCTGCCGCCACAAATGCCGCCGCAGTGTCTTCCACAAAGGTAAGGTCGCGGATAGGGCTGGTGTCGCCGACCATGATCGCCGGACAGTTCTCGTCCAGAGCCTGCCTTATGATGGTCGGCACGATGGCCCGCTCGCTCTGGCGCGGCCCGTATGTATTGAACGGTCGCAGGATGACCACCGGCACATCGAAGGACCTGGCATAAGACGCCGCCATCATGTCCGCGCCAATCTTGGATGCGGAGTAGGGGGACTGTCCCTGCAACGGGTGGGATTCGTGGATCGGCATGGTCAGAGCGGTGCCATAAACCTCGCTCGTGGACGTATGCACAATGCGCTCGGTTTCCCAGTGGCGTGCCGCTTCGAGGACATTCACGGTGCCCAGCACATTGGTCTCCACATAGGATTGGGCAGCAGCGTAGGAATAGGGAATCGCAATCAGCGCAGCCAGATGAAACACCACCGCCTGGCCGCGCACGATCCGGTTGATGAACGCGCTGTCACGAACGTCGCCACGAATGCATTGCAACTGGCTTCGAACGTGGTCGGGCAAATCATCCAGCCAGCCATGGCTGTCGAACGAGTTGTAGAGGGCCAGTGCCGTGACATCGGCACCTTCGTGCACCAGCGCTTCCGTGAGGTGGGATCCGATAAATCCGTCCGCACCGGTGACCAGGACCTTCCTGCCGCGATAGCTCACGACCGTGCACTCCTTCGATCGTGTGAGCCGTCAAACTGGCGAACGAACAACAATCCATTCATGCCAAACTCCTCGCTTGCCAACTCTACCCACTTGCCGCGGGAGGCAGGGACACACCGAAAACCGCCCTAAAGCCCCGCATTATCCAGACGAGGTCCGATACAATCGTGCGCCGCGGATAGTAGGCGAGGTCGATCGTTGCCTTGGCCGGGAACAGGACCTCTCGATAAAACAGGAGCGGATCAAGGGACGGCGGGTAAAAACAGGCTTCGTGACGGAAGAGAACCTGGGTTGGGCCGAGCAGGCCAGGCTTCCACTGTAGGACAGCTTCATTGCCGCCGCGGAAACAATCGGCGAAGGCAAGGCTTTCCGGCCGCGGCCCGACAATTGCCATGTCCCCCGTGAAAACGTTCCACAGTTGGGGCAGTTCATCAAGTTTCGTTGCCGCGAGAAAACGGCCTACCCGCGTCATGCGGCTGTCATCGTTCATGGTCAGCGCAAGGCCGAAAGGATCGGCTGTTGTCCTGAATTTGCGGAACTTGTACATGCGAAACGGTTTTGCGCCGGCGCCCAGGCGCGTCTGTACGAAAAACACCGGCCAACCACCTTCGACAAAGAGTGCAACGGCAATCAGGAGCATCAGTGGAGCGAGTACAATTCCCGCTGCTGCAGCGAGGATGATGTCCATCGCGCGTCTGGCAATTCCGTGGCTGGTGCCAGCTACGGCGGGCCGATGCATCGTCACGTCGAGTGCGTTCATGCCGCGGCTCCCGCACGCCCGCTGCTTTCAATCGCGGTGGCTAATGCAACAACCACCGACTCGATCGCACTTGCCGTAATTTGCGGGTGTAGTGGAATCGTCAATTCCCGCTGCGCGAAGTCCTCGGTCTTCGGCAGATGGATTTCTGTGAACATTTGGCGATAAAGTGTCATCTGGTGCACGGGCGTGTAGTGGATTGTAGTCTGTATCCCCTTCGTTCGCAGATGGTCGATCACCGTTTGCCGGTCGACGTCATGCGGCAGGAGGACAGGCATGATGTGGTAGGCCGAGGTCCGCGGTTTGCCGAACGGGACTGTCACAGCCGAGCAATAATCTGCGATCAGACGCCGATAGAGGACGACCAATATGCGCCGGATTTCATTCCATTCCTGCAGATTCTGCAGTTGGACCAAGCCAATAGCGGCGCGCAATTCGTCCATGCGATAATTGAAACCGAGCATCGTCACGTCGTATTGCGGCGTGCGGCTGTTCAACCGCTGATGTGTGCCACTGGTCATTCCATGTCCGCGAGCCTGGCGGATCGTTTCACGGAGCTGTGCATCCCGGGCAATAACGGCCCCACCTTCCGCGGTGGTCATGTTCTTGTTGCCGTAGAAGCTGAAGGCCGCAGCCGCACCGTAAGTCCCCACCTCCTTAAGGCCGGGAGCATGCGCGGCATCCTCGACGATATGCAGTCCTCGCACACGGGCAAATCTCTGCCATTCTTCCCGGTCGGCGAGATAGCCGGCAAAGTGGACGAGAATGACAGCCTTGGTGCGTCCGGTGCACTTGGCCTCCGCGTCGCTTAGGGACATCAGTGGCACTTCGGCCGACTCTATGTCGACGAATACCGGTGTTGCTCCTACGTAGAGCACTGCATTCGCGGTCGCCACGAAGGTCAGCGAGGGAACCAGCACTTCGTCTCCGGGGCCGATCCCAAGTGCATGGAGAATGAGATGCAGGGCGGCGGTGCAAGAGCTGACGGCGACGCAATCGACCGCATCGTGCACGGCTGCGAAGGCCTCTTCAAAGGCTCTTACCTGGTCCCCCATCGTCAGCCACCCACTGTCGACAACTTTGGCCAGGGCTGCCTTTTCCGGAAAGCCAAGAATAGGAGCGCTGACCAAGAGCATTACGACCTCCTCATGTTGGCGCGGCAGGGCGTTCAGCCCTCAAGCGGCCGCTGCCGAGACCTCGATCGATGCGGACTGCTCTTCCCAGGCGATGGTTTGTGCGTTTTGAAAATCTTCAACGCGTCCGATATCCAGCCAAAGCCCGTCATGTTTGTAGACGTGCACATTCGTGCCGTTTTGCATCATCTGCAGCATGAGGTCGTCGAATCCAAAGGCGATGCCGTCAGGTATAAAACGAAAAACGTCTGGATTCATGCAATATATTCCCATACTTACCAGATGAGTCAGTGTCGGTTTCTCGCGGAATACTTTAACAGTGTTCCCGACCTCGTCGATGACGCCGAAGTCCATCTTGATGATGCGGGAAGCTGTGGCTATGGTGACTGGATCCGTATGAGTGCGGTGTGACGCCACAAACCGGCTGAGACTGAGATCGGTAAGTACGTCCCCATTGAGAACAATGAACGGCTCGTCCAGTTCCTCCCTGATCAGGGAGAGCGGGCCAATAGTGCCGAGAGGTTCCAACTCCTGGGTATAGCGTATCCTTAGATTCCACTGTGATCCGTCTCCGCATACGGTGCGGATCAAGTGCCCCAGATAGCCGGTTGTGACGTAGACTTCCTGAATGCCGTTCCGTCGCAGCCACTTCAAAAGCAATTCAAGAACCGGTCGAGCACCGATCGGCATGAGAGGCTTGGGCAAGATGGATGTGAAAGGCCGAAGGCGTGTTCCCATTCCACCGCACTGAATGACCGCTTTCATCTCGTCCTCCTATTGATACGACTGTCGCGGTGTGATGGGGCCAGCCCACCCGGCCGGAAGGTACGCCAGTGTTGGTGTCACCTCTCCGGAGTGCAGCGATGGTAAGTGGCGCCCGAGAAGGCGTCGTCGTGCATTTGAATGGCACGTTCCCGGCGTTTTGATTTCAATATTCCAGCCGGAAGGGCATGGGCGCGGCAGGGTGATCAATCAGGGCTGGGAGCTGTAGCCGCTTGAATGGCAATTACCTGTGCAGATTTTCGGCGTCGGTAACGACCTTTTCGCAAAGGCATCGCCACCGTTCGTACGAAAAAAACACTTCAATATCTGGCCCTGAAATGCGTGCGAGTGTAAGCTATATTAGAAAGTTGAAATATGCGGATGGGCGGCGGCGAGCGTCGACATACGGGGGATCAGCGGGCGGCTGATCTGTGTTGGGTCACCGTACGGTCCATCCAGACGGAGGTTTCGGCAGCTAGGGACACATGCGGGGCTGCCAAAAAGTGGGTGGTTCATGTATCGTATTATCATCGCCGACGATCACGGCTTGTATCGTCGTGGGCTGCGACTGGCATTGATGGCCGGCATGCCAGACTTGGAAATATTCGAAGCGGCGTGTTTTGAGACCGTCATAAGCCTGCTTGAAGATCGGGCGCCCGTCGATCTCGCCATCCTCGACCTGAACATGCCGGGACTGTCGGGTCAGGATGATCTTCGCGACGTCTTACCGGCTCATCCCGACACACGGTTTGCAATTGTTTCGGGGACCGATTCACGCGCCGAGATTCTGACTGCCCTTTCGATTGGGCTTCATGGCTATATCGTAAAGTCCCAAACGGACGAGGAGGTGGTCCTGGCGGTGAACGAAATCCTGGCCGGCCGTATTTACGTTCCGGCACTTCTTTCACAAAGGCCCAAGGAGTCGGTACGCCTTCCATCCGTGGCTCCCACGCAAATGCCCCACAGGACCACCAGCGTCAACAATCTGGGCAGGCTTACGTCCAGACAGAAGGAAGTCCTCAGGTTGATGGCCGAAGGTTACTCGAACAAAGAGATTGCCCGCTCTCTTGAAATTGCAGAAGCGACGACGAAGATTCATGCCGCCGCCGTCCTGCGCGAACTTGGGGCACGAAATCGGACAGAGGCCGCGGTTCTGCTGAAGACATGGGCCGCCAGAGACGTCAACTAGCGCCGATTGCTTTTGGCGGCAGCCGGACCGAATATTTCAGTCCGTGATCCAGCATCTCAAGCTTGGAAGAGTGGCCCACGATAGGTTCACCGTCAGCTCCAATAATCAACGACCCAAAGCCACGCCGAGCCGAGGTGGAGACCCGGCGCTCTCCCGATTCCGACCATTCAAACACTATGTCGGCGCCGGGCTCTTGGGCTGCGAATTGCCACACGACCTCGATCCGGCCTGCCGGAGTGCCGAGAGCCCCATGCTTCACGGAATTGGTCGTAAGTTCGTGAACGATCATTGCGAAGCTCTCAGCCGAACCCTCTGCCATTTTTACTTCGGGTCCACTGATCGAAATGTTGTGCGTCCCCATATAGGGCTGCAATTCCTGAGCAATGAGGTCACGGAGGGAAGCCGACAGGCTGCCATCGCGTGAAAGAAGCAGATGCGTCGCCTGGAGTGCGCCGATTTTTTCGATCAGTGTCTGCTTGTAACGGGCGATATCGTTGTCGGGGGCACCGACCATATTCACAAGCGCCGTGATCACCGGAAACAGATTGTTGAGCCTATGGCGCTGTTCAAGCATGGCCCGCTCTCGCTTCTTCGCCGCAGCCCGCAGCAGAATGGTTATGCGTCGATCGGTGAGATCCGCGGCGACTCCTATTCGCTGTGCACGACCGTCGCGCAATTCGTCCCGGCCCCGAAGAGCGATCCAGCGGATATGCCCGCCAGCTCGCCTGATGCGGATCTCCGCATCATAGTCGGCGCCTGATGCAAGCTCTCCCGGGGCCGTCAGATTAGGCAAGTCGGCCGGGTGAACGACAGCGGCCAATTCCTGCAATGGACGGCTCGGCGCGGGTGCCAGTCCCATCATTTCCCAGAACGCGGCTGAGCCATTCACGGATCCGCTCTCGAAATCTATACGCCACGTTCCCAACCGGCTGGACGACAGCGCCAGGTCCAACCATTCCTTCTGAGCCCGGAGTGCCTCGCGGGCGGTTCGCTCTCCAGATATATCGTCCACCATTACAAAGATGCTTTGAGGGAGAGCATCGGCTGGCACGGCCAAAGACAGCGCCAATCTTGTCCACAAAACCGTGCCGTCCTTTTTCAGGAGACGGATCTCCGAGCCGAAAGAAGTCGTGTCCTTGAGGCGAGTCAACGCTTCCGCCAAAGTGTGGTTGTCGTCAGGGTGGACGAGTGCCCTGAGCGGTAGACTCGAAAGCTCTTCCTCGACATACCCTGTCATCTCACAGAGACGTTTGTTGGACCGTTGCAACTCTCCGTTCTCGCTCATGTTGGCAAAGCCGATAGCGGCACGTTCGAATGCCCAGCGATAACTGTTTTCGGTTGCCTCCAAGGCCACGAGTCTAGCCTCTGCAACCTGCAAAAGGGTGCGGTAGTCCTGCCTCTGCCGGTGGAAAGTCAGGGCGATCATCGCCCCTGCAACCAGCAGCAGAATGGCCCTAATCCAAACCTCGACGTTAATTGGGTTGCTCAGGATATCCCGCGCCAACAAGCCGACGGCCACCATCACAAACGTTGCCGCAAGGGCAATCAGGCGATCTTCGAGATATGAGATGGCAATAATGGTGGGAACAAATTCAAAAAAGCCGATGTCGTATGCCATGGAGGCGGGCAGCGCCGTCTCGACCGCAAGTGTCGCGATCAGGAGCGACATCGAGGCAAGGTGGGTCAGCAACTTGCTTGAGCTGTTCGGATGCAAATTGAGCGAAAGCAAACGCATGTGCCAAACTATAACCTTCTGACTAGTCCGTCGAGATTAGACCGAAAAGCGTACAGACTAGTCCGACCGCAGGATTGTTCCCTGGGATTGTAGCGCGCATTTTGTCCGATGTCGGGGGCGGATCGGACCGCAATTCTCCAAGCGACCTGACTGACATGTTGAAGGCACCTCCTTTTGACAGGGAGGCGTTGCCGTTTTGCGGGAGGTAAGAAAATGGCACTGGTTGGTAGGCAAGATGATGGAGTTCTTGGTCGCCAATATGGAGGTTTCGGGGGAAAGCCCGTCTCGGCCTTGAGAACGCAGGGTGGCCATGGTTCCGCCTGGCACCAAGCACCACAAAGGTTCGACGGCGTGGCCGTCGAGCCAAAGCAGAGCAGCCTTGCATCTGTTGTGGGAATGCTTGATCGCATCGGGTGTGGCTATCTGATCCTGAACAGCGACAGGAAGGTCATGGAGTGGAATTCAGCCGCTCAAAACACCTTGGAGCGCGAGGGCGAGGCAGCTGATACGGCCGGCAAGGTGTCGGTTGCTCTGAGGCGGCTGATCGCAAACGTGCCGGGGAATTTTCTTCCCGGCACGCTTTCATGGGTGGTGATCCGCGGCATGGGCGACAGGCCCTTGGTTTTGAACGAGAAGGGCATAGCAACGCCTGACGCGACGAGTATCGTGGCGCTGCTGGATCGTGAAAACAGGTCCGGGCCAAATCCCCAGACGCTGCAAAGAATGTTTGGTCTGACGAGTGCCGAAACGCAACTCGCGCTGCGCTTGGCGCAGGGCGATGCCCCTTTGGAGATAGCCCGCAAGCGGCGCTTGAGCCGGACCACGATAAGGTCACAACTGGCGTCGCTGTTCGCCAAGACCGAAACTCGGCGCCAGGCGGAACTGGTAGCTCTTCTTGGGCGCATATGCGTCCTGCCGTGAGGTAACGGCCGTACCATGCGCGCGCGCAACAGGCTTGTGCGCGCGCAATCTGTTGCCGGCGTGCTTGTCCGCCAGACTCACCCTACCGCCGTCGTGTGCGCACCCGGCCCAATCTTGGGCGGATTGCAAACACGTGGTTAAGCACGTGCCAGCCCGCCACCTTCATGACGGAAGGCCGGAAGATCTGAATCCCGTCCAGGAACGTGGTCAACCAGGACTGCTGGTGGAACCTCATGGGAATACGAGCAACCCGCAATGCCCGCAGCAATGTCTCGGGAGGCGGGAGATGGTTACGGTCCTTGATGAGATTCCAGTTAAGCTGTTTGACGGCGAGGGTCACTTCGTCGACCTCGCGGAAACTCTTTGACGTTGTAATGCTTGGATGGTTCGTTGCATCGTAAAAGGTAAGCGGATCGCTTATCGCCACCATGTCCCCATGGCTGGCTAGATCGACGAAGAACAGTTGATCCACTCCGGCCGGAATCTCTTTGTGCGTGCGCATCAAGCAGCCGGCACGAATGACGTCGCTGTTGATCAACAATGTGGATGGAATAATCCCCAGGCAGCGTGTCGCACGCACCAGATAGAGGTCCATCAGGCACTGCTGGCTGGAATAAAGCGAGATCGGTTCCTGCTCCTTGGGGACTTGGCGAAATCGCACTCGCTTGTCCTCGATTATGTTTGCCGCTGACGTCATGAAGGCGACTGAGGGGTACTGTTTGGCAACTTCGGCGAATGTCCTGAGTGCACCTGGCGCAAGCCAGTCATCGTCATGCAGCAACTTGATCCATCGTCCGGAGCAAGCCAGCATAGCGTTGTTGGTGTTCTCCACCTGACCGCGACCTCGACTGTTTTCGATAATGCGGATGCGAGGTTCGCTCCGTGCGTAGTCGGTCACGATAGCCCAGGTCTCGCCCTCCGGTCCCTCGTCGTCGCTCACGACCAACTCCCAATCGGAGTAATCCTGGCCCAAGACGCTGTCGATCGCCCTGCGGATCGTATCCGGTCGACGAAAGGTTGGTATCCCGACCGAGATAAAAGGGCGTGACCATGAGACATCGGCCCGGTCATGCTGGGTGACCGCAACTGCCGCTTGAAGGTTGTCAATCGACGACGAATTCATGGTGTTTTTTCCTCGAGACATTCATGTTGGACGCACGTTGCAGCGCCTGCTGGTTGAGGGTCGTGGGTCAACAGGTACAGTGATGCTGCCATTTTCAGAGCGAAACCCGACGCGCCGCCGGCGGCCATGAAATAGATGACGGTGACTGGCTGCCAGCCCGCCTGGGCGCCGGCGAGCAGCGGGCCAAACACGAGAACCGCCCGTGCGAGGTCGATGACCAGTCTTGTTCCTTGCCGCCGTAACAGAGCGGGAACGTCGCTGAGCGGAGTCGACAACGCCTGTGCCGCGCCCATCAGCGCCAGTGCGGTCATGATTTCCGCAGTGGGCATCCAAGGCTCGCCCAGAAGCGGAACGACCACATAAGGCGCGGCGAGGCCGAGCAGCAAGATCGGCACCGCGGTAAAGGCGGCGGCCAGCAGGAGAAGCCCGCGCGCCACACCAAGCAGGTGTCCACGATTGCTGTTCCGGTTTGCTTCGGCGACAAAAACATTGCTGAGCGGTGTGGCGATCAGCGTCACCGGACCGGTGACCAGCCGCGCGGCCACGCCCAAATATCCGGCAAATGCGGTGCCGAACAGCCCGCCGACAAGGACTGCTGGAAGATTGTTGATTGCTATGCTCGCGAGCGTTGCGGGAATATCGAACAGAGGAAATTTGTATTCCCGCCGAGCCTTTTCCAGCACCGCACGCCAAGGTGCCCAGGCGATGCCACGCAAATCCTCCCAACTCATCACCCGACAGCCGATCAGCCCGATGAAGACGAACTGGCTCAGAATATGCGCATGGATCATGGCTTCGCCGCCGAGGTTGGCGATGCCGAAAGCCAATTGCAGTGCAGCCATGCTCGCCGGCAGGATCAGGCGCCCGAGAGCAAAATCGCGCAAAAGCCCGGCACGCAGACTCCAGCAGTTCATGGCTTCGACCAGACCTGCGCCTCCCATTCCAATCGGAATGAGCCAGGCGAGCGAGCCGAGGCGATCGGGAGCAAGGTTCGACAGCATCTGTCCGGCCGAAAAGGCCAGGACGGTCGTCACGAACACAGCCAAGAGAATAAGCTTGACCGTCACATAGGCCTGCGCGCTCCCCTTGACCCCATAGAGCGAAGCCTCGAAGCGCAATGCCGCGACCCCGGCGAGTATATTCACGATCGACAGGTAAATCGTAAAGACGCCGAAATCGGCCGGCGAATAGAGCCGCGCCAAAACCGGGATTGCAGCAAGAAGGGTGAGCTGGCCGACAATCGCCATTGCCGACACTCCGCTTGCCGCACGAATGATCGAGCCGATCGGGCTCGGCCGAACAACGATGATGGCTGTGCCGGCCGCAGGAACCGTCTTGGGTCTCAGAAGGTCGCTTGGTGCCATCGGTTCGCGCTTCCGAGGGAGGCAAATATCGGGGATTGCCGGAGCCTACGATGCACACCGGACCTTGCCATCATTCACCTGAATGACGCGCTCTGCTGACAGGCTGCACCGTGAATCGTCCTGGCCGCTCCCTGGATGAACCGCCCCCGGATCGTTCGTAGCCCAAGGACGAGCCTGTGGCCGTCATGCTATTTGCTCGCGCAAGAGGTCAGCGCTGTCCTCGAGCCGATATCCGGCATGTTTCTTCAGATTCACGCGCGTGAGGACACTGCCGACAGGTATCGCAAGAGAACCGTTGCCCTGAAGGAGTTCCAGCACCCCGCGAGCGAGGGTGCGTGGCGTTTTCCTCCATCGGATGGCGAAAAGAACCACGTCCGCCCATCCTGGCAGAAATTTGGCTTCCGGCCGCCCCAGCGCCGACGGCAGGTTTATGATCACGATGCGATAGGTCGCGTGCAGATCCGCCATCACTTTGCCTCCGTCCTCGCATGATAGCAGCGCCAGCAGGTCGTCCGACGGAGCGGCGGTCATCACGTCGATCCCGATTTCATGCAGCCTGGCAACGGCACCTTCCAGGTCGCAGCGATTGCAAACATAGTCAGCGAAGGAATGGCGGTTCTTGCGCTCGCTGAACTGGTGCAGGAACTCGAGCGTGAGCTGAACGCCCTTGCGTTCAAGATCGACCAACAGGACTCGACCGCCCAGTCGCGTGCCGGCGAGCGCCAGGCTCCACGCGAGCTCGGTCCCGCCATCCTGCGGCACGCTGGAGGTGACAAGCGCCGTGTACGACGAACGAGCCCTTAGCGCATTTGGTGCCGCCGCGATCAGCAACGACGTCACGGCGCGGCTATATGCGGACCTGCGCTCCCCCAGCACGAGGTTTCGCAGTTGTTTGGCATGCATTCCGCATGCTTCGGGGATCTGCCCCATACATGGAACCTTGAGCACCGCTTCCGCCTCGGCCTCGCCACGGAAAGTCCGGTCAAAATGATTGCGCATCGTGACGTACATCGCCCCAAGGATAGCGAATAGGATCATCCCGGGGGGAACAAGGAAGATGGCTGGCAATGTCTGCGGGATAGTCGGCGGCCAAGCCGCGGACAGGATCGAAATTCCAGCCGAGGGAACTCCGATACGCCGCGTCAAATCCTGTTGTCGACCAAGGAGTTCGTTATATCGCTGGGTCAGCAGGCTGACCTGCGGCTCGAGAGCCCGCAAGCCGGAAAGCCGGCTGGCGGTGTCGGCCATGACCGCATCCAGGATGTTCTTTCGGCTTTCGAGAGCGGCGATCTGTGCACGGAAAATGTTTGCATCGGCAGCAATCTTGTCGACGCCTTGTTCGATCTTGCTTTGCGTCGTGGCTCTGAGTTCCTGGTCTGCCGGCGCGAGAGCCTGTCGAGCCGCAAGGTCGGCAAGTTCAGGCGCGCCAATAGCTTCGGCCAGGGTGATGAGAGTGGCCCCTTGCTCTCGAAGCTGCTGGACGTACCGTAGCCGAGATTCCACGGCGGCGAGATCCGCCTTTGACATCGACAATTGCTGGCTGAGGTCGGCCCGTTCCCTGGCTGCATTGTCCGCCGAGCCTTGGTCGATGGCTCCGTGGCTCAGCCGATATTTCTCAAGGCGGTCAGCCGCTGCCTGCAGATCATTTTGCAGCCCGGGCAGACTGGCGGTGATTGCATCGAGCTCTTGCTGGTCGGATGCCTGCCTTTTCTTCGTTAGGGTGTCGACATAAACTTGAGCGAATGTGTTGGCCACGAGCGCCGCCCGGGCGGGGCTGTCATCGGCGAAAGCGACGGAGATCACTCTCGATCGCAGCTCCTGCCCGACCCGCATGCCTCGCCGCAAAGCTCTCAACTCGGAGGCATCCTCGGCTTGTGGACCGTTGGCTGCCTGGTCCGCCCCTGGCCACAGCCGGTCCAGTAGACCGCCGGCAAGTGAGCGTGTCCTTGGGGGAGGGGTGGCAGACGGTTCAAGCCGGGAATTCCTGCTAGCGGAATTGTCCTGTCCGGTTTCCGCCGCACCTGTCTTGCGTAGTGCCGCCATGACGCGGCGCAGGTGATCTTGCGACGATAGCATCGTGATGTGGTCATCTATGCTTGAATCAACGAGGTCCTGCGAAGACGGGGCGCCGACGGGCAGTGAACCGCGCGAGGGGGCGTCGACGATAAGCTGGGTTGTTGACTCGTAGAGAACTGGTCGAAGGCTTCCCAGCAACCCCGCCAACAAGCCGCCCAACACAGCGAAAGCAATAATAGACCATTTTCTCCTTGCCAAAATCACGAAGAGTTGGCGCGACGCGGTGGGCGGCTCGACATATTCACGCAATGACCGCACGTGCACTCTGCCTTCGAGAACCGGTGCTGGCAGTTGATTGACCCGTGGCAGCTGGATCGGGCTGATTGCGGAACCTACCATCTTACACTCCTGCCAGGTCGAGTTCATGAGTTGGGCCGGTTTGCTGTGCTTGCCGATTGGCCTTGCTCCGCCAGGCCTGGAACATCAACGCGGACCACAATTCGCGGGAGCGGTTCTGGCCATCAATGTGATCGCGCCAGCAGGCGTCGATCTTCGCGGTGTCCAATACGTCACTGCTTTCGGTTCGCATGTCGGCGAGAAGATCGGTGGCCCAGTTGCGCAGCGGACCCCGCAGCCATGCAGCAATAGGGACATCGAAGCCTTGTTTCGGACGCTCGATCAGGTGCTGCGGGAGATAGCGGCGTAGCAATTGGCGAAGGATCCATTTGCCGGCGCCATCACGAACTTTCATGTTGGATGGCAGCCGCCAGGAGAATTCGACAACGCGGTGGTCAAGGAGAGGACACCGACCCTCAAGGCTGTTGGCCATGGTGGCACGGTCCAGCTTCACCAAGATGTCGCCAGGCAAGTAGCCCGCCATGTCATCGTAGAGAAGACGGGAGAGCAGATCGTCAAGCGGCGGATCGCCGTAGCCGTAGGCTGGTTCGGTCGGCCGCTGATATCCCAGGTTTTCAGCCTGTGGCCGCGCCAGCCGCTGAAACAATTCGTCTTCATTCGACGCCGTGAGCAGCCGGGCGAGGCGTTCCATTCGGTCGCTCCGGATAAAATGCCTCGCGCTCGCAGAGAGCGGCAGTTTGCCAACGACATCGTCACGTCCGGCGCGTGCGAAAAAACCTGCTCCTGCCGCCAAGGTTCGGCGCAGTTGTCGGGGCAGGCGTAGGTGCCGTTTCAGCCGCTCCGCCATAAAGTGGCGCCCGTATCCTGCGAAGCATTCGTCACCGCCGTCGCCCGACAGCGCTACGGTGACGTGCTGACGAGCGAGCCTGGCAACAAGCAAGGTCGGTATTTGCGATTCATCGGCGAAGGGTTCATCCCAGGCTTGGGGCAACTCGGGAATGACGTCACGTGCGGCGCTTGGCGAGAGGTGAAGTTCGGAGTGGTCGGTACCCAGATGACGGGCAACGGCCGCTGCGTATGGAGCTTCATCAAAGCCGCCCTCTGCGAACGAGATCGTGAAGCTGCGAACCGGCTTGCAGGATTGGGCCTGCATCAAGGCGATCACGGCTGAGCTGTCGATGCCCCCCGACAGGAAGCCGCCCAAAGGGACGTCGGCGATCATGCGTTCCCGCACAGCCAGCCGAAGCCGGTTGTCCAGTTCGTCAATGAGGTCTTCGTCGGTGCCGATGGCGGGATTCCGTCGCCCATCGGCAGCGACGGTAGCCAGCGACCACCAGCGGTGAACGCATCGGGAAAGACGGTCCGCGCTGCGGTCTTCGGCAAAATTCGCCGCCGTGACGGAAAGGACAGAACCAGGCGGCAGTTTGAACACGCTTCGCCAGATGCAGCGATGGTCCGGCACCCATCCCGTCGAAAGCATTGCCGCGGCGGCATCAAGATCAAGGTCGGGAGAAAAGCCCGGAAAGCAATTGATCGCCTTCAGCTCAGAGGCGAAAACCAGCGCATCTCGGGTCGATGCGACATAGAGGGGCTTTTTGCCCATTCTGTCGCGGGCCAGATGCAGGGTTCTTGTCTTGAGATCCCACAATGCGAAGACGAACATACCGGCAAAGCGATTGAGGGCGGCCTCAAGCCCCCAATGCTCGATTGCGCAGAGCATCACTTCGGTGTCGCTAGCACCTTGAAAGGTTTGGCCCGCACACTCGAGTTCGCTACGCAAATCGCGAAAATTGTATATCTCACCGTTGAAGGTGATCACGTACCGACCGCTGGCGGAATGCATCGGCTGGTGCCCGGCGGCTGACAGGTCGACAATTGCCAACCGCCTGTGGCCCAGTGCGATTCCAGCTTCGCGGTCGATCCAGAGCCCCTCGCCATCCGGCCCCCGGTGACGCAGCGATGCAGTCATCCGCCCGATCGCTCCAAGCGGCTTTATGTCCAGAGCGTCCGAAGCCAATAGAATTCCCGCGATCCCACACATTAGGCCACCCTCGGTTCAGCAAGCTGTCGCCGAAGTGCGGTCGGATTTCCGGCAACGAGGCAGAAAGCCAGCGAAAACCACACGATCGGGTGGCGGATGATCAGGTGAGGCATGCTGAAGATTATCGTCGATCCCCCGAGCACCAGCAGGGCGTCGAATCCCGCTCGCCAGGCGGAGGACATGGCGGCGCCCACGATCCAGACCAACGCCATCACGGCAAGCAATCCGCCCTGCAGGTAAAGGTCGAGAACGGTGTTATGCGCCTCGAAAGGTCGCTGTAAAAATTGACGGTCGGCCACGGGAGGCCGCTCGAGGTGGGGGCCAGGGCCCAGTCCCAGGGACCCGGATTTCAATCCTTTTTCCACAGCCTCCTGCCACAGATAAAGCCGGAGTTCGAACGTTTCGACGGTCGCTTCCCCGCCTTCGTCTTTGGTAAGGCTCTTCGCAAAATTGGCGACGCTGGTCTCTTCGGTGAGCGCGTACGGCGTCATTGCAAGCGCTAGAGGGAAGGAGCCTGCCAACAGCATAATTGCCGCCAGGCGGGGCATGCTGGCGCGGCCGCTCGTTGCTATCCATGCACGAAGCCGCAACCCGATGAAGATGAGGCAGCTCAGGATGCTGGTATAGAGATAGGTGTCGCTCTTCGTCAGTCGGCCGACATAGAACGTCAGGAGCAGGCATGAGAATGCTAGCAAACGAGCCCATGGGTTGCGCGTGGTCGTGGCAAGATGCAAAGCCAGCGGGCCAAAGAGCGCGCAATAGAGCGCAAGTTGGTTCGGGTTCTCTGACCAGCCACGGAACCGGTCCCAATACCAGGGATCGACGCCGGATTGGTGGATCGCACCATAAGCCAAGCCAAGCTGTATCACAAAGGCCCCATTGGCAAACGCGACCACGCACCATGCGCTGCGGCGCAGATGCCGATCGGCGTCCGGCTCCGCCGCGGCCAGGCACGTAAAGCTTGCCAGCAACATATATGCCATAACGTCATGTACAAACCCGGTCAGATAAAGAACGGTGGTCAGGTAACCGACGATCGTGCCGATCCCCAAAGCGAGCGACAGGAGCAGCCAGAAGCTCGCCAGTTGGACAAAAGCGGGTGTGAGCTGGAGACGACCGCCAGCGAGTATTCGTCCAATCGCCAGCACGATCCAGATCGCGATGAACAATTCGCCATAGCCGAGCGGCAGTCCCGGAACGCCTAGTTGCGTCGCATAGGACATAGCAACCCCCAGGGCGAGCAAGGCGTCCCGGATCATTGATGTGCCCCGCCTCGGTGATTTGCGAGGCCGCCTCCAAGCCCAACGGCAGGGAGCGGTCGCATGTGCCCCGCGCGGAGTGTGTTGTCGTAAAGGTCGCAGTACTGGTCGACCACCAGCGGCAGGGCAAATCGCCTCCGGACAAGTTCAACAGAACGGGCGCCCATCGCCTTGGCCGCCGCGCGGTCGGACAGCAAGTCTATTGTTCGCGAGGCGAGGGCTTCGGCATCATGCGGCGCAACCAGGTAGCCGTTCCATCCGTCTTCGACGACGTCGCTGCAGCCTGGCATCCTTGAGGCCACGATGGGCAGTCCCGCCAGCCCCGCCTCGAGCAATACACGCGGAACCCCCTCGCGATACTGAGTGGGAAAGGCGAATACATCGGCCATGCCAAGGAGATCGGCGACATCGCGTCGTGGACCCAAGGCCAGCACATGAGGTGCATGCCGATCAAGCTCCGACTTGTCGATTGCGAATGAGCCTTCGGATTCTCGTGGGCCGACGAGCACAAACCGTGCCGCGGGCCTTGCGGACAGGATGCGAGGGATCGCATTGAGAAGGGTCGCCACGCCTTTCTGGCGCGTCAAACGGCCGACGAAGATCACCACTTCGGCGGACTGAAGGCCGAGGTCCTTTCGCATCTTCGTTGCTGAGGACCCGAGATGGCGCACCGTTGCGAACGCGTCGACATCGATTCCGGAACTGCGTATCAGTCGCGAACTTCCGCGACCGATCAGCCGAAAGCGCTCGAAGAACAGTTGGTCGTCGCTATTTTGGAATACGGTCGCAGCCGTCCAGGAAGACGCAAGCCATTGTAGTGCGCAATAGACCGGACGCAACGCCAGGGCTCGAGGCTCCAGCGATGAGAACGTCCACCCCAGTCCGTTGATGGTGCGAATGACCGGAACAGTTCCCCGTACCGAAAGGGGCGTTAACAGATTTGGCTTGGTGTCGAAGCTCTGGATGATGTCAGGCTGAAGCTCCTGCATCAAGCGGCGCATCGTTCCGAGGGTGCGCCATTCCCCGCCTCCGCTTGCAAAGCGGTCGAAGGAGAACCTGTGATGCGAAATGTCATGCCGTAAAAACGGTACGGGAGAACCGCTCGAGACCGCCGTAACGCGAAAGCCTTTCTCTCGCAGCGCGATGAGGAAGGGAACTCTCAAGGCGTGATCCTCGCCTCCTACGCAGACCAGGTGCGGGTTCATCTGCCTCTCCCAAGCGCACATGGCCGATTGGCTCTCATGCTGCCATGGCCCGGTTTCATCACCTCTGAGCGCATGCCGCCCGAGTGCACGCTAGGGGGACACCAGGTGCCTGTCCTCGTCCGTTTGAATGACACCCGTGATGTTTGGAAGGGTAGCGACCAGCGAGGCGAGATTCCCTCGCGATTGCCGGAGCGTTCATGTGACTCGTGTCTTGCGGGATGAGCGCGGTGTTCGCCTGAGCCGGTACGAGTGGCTGGTCTGCATCACCTTGGTTGTCCAAGGTTTTCGAGTGTCCAATTGCGGCGGCGTGGTGCCTGAGCTCCGCGGCTCGCTGATGGCAAAAAGTTTTTGACGCGTGGTTGCGCTGGGCCGTCAAGCCGGCCCTCGGCCTGCGTCGCCCGGTCTTCAGGACGGAACCCGCACGTCAGCTGTTGGTCCACACATCCGGAACATCTGTCGGGGGGGGGGGGGCCGGGGGCGGCGCCGCCCCCCCCCCGCGGCCCGGCGCGGCGCCGCTCCCCCCCCCCGCCCCCCCCCCCTGCCCGCGTGCCCACCCCCCCCCCCCCCCCCCCCCCGCGCCCCCCCCCCCCCCCCCCCCCCACTTCTTAAAG